>JAILLZ010000162.1 GCA_024692885.1 Lachnospiraceae bacterium
TATACATGTCATTTACTTCTTCTAAAGTAAATTTTCCCATTCTTGCCTCCTAAAAGCATGAAACTGCACAGTTATAAATTATAGCTGTGCAGATGTCATGTGTATTCCTAATTACCTTCAGGGTTCTCAACAATTGATGATACTTCAAGAAGTGAAATAAGCTCATCGCCGTTCTTTCCTACACCGTTTATGAAGGAATCCTTTCCGCCTGATGGCTCAATCTCATCAGAAGAGAGATTAACAACTTCTTTTACTTCATCAACTATAATTCCAAGGAGACCCTCGTCTTCAATCTTCAAAATGATTATTCTTGAATCATTAGTGAAGACATCATCATCTCTTCCCATTCTGAGTCTGATACTCATTACAGGAACAATCTCACCACGAAGATTTATGATTCCCTTGAAGTATTCCTTTGTCTTTGGAACTCTTGTTATCTTTTGCATACGAACAATATTGTCAACATATCCAATGTTAAGTCCGTACTGCTCATTTTGAATTTTAACTACTATATATTGAGTCGTTTCTTTTTCAACTACTGATAATGCATCCATGAATAACCCCTCCTTACATTAGCGTATTCACGTCAAGAATAAGGGCTACCTCACCATCTCCGAGGATTGTGGCACCACTGATGATCTTGATGTTATCAATGAATTTTCCAAGAGATTTAATAACGATTTCCTGCTGTCCGATAAGGTTATCTACAACAAGTCCCGCAAACTTATCTCCCTTGCTAACAATAACTACCGTGAGGTTATCCAATTCTTCTCCTGTAGGCTCAAGGTCAAGAACCTGCTCCATACGGATGATAGGTATTACCGAACCTCTGAGATGGATAACTTCCTGTGCCTGAACATATTTGATATCAGATACAGGTATATTTTCAATATTCTGAATTGAAGCAAGCGGTATTGCATACTTCTCTTCATGAATTTCAACCATCAAAGCCTGAATGATTGCAAGTGTAAGCGGAAGTCTTACAGTGAACTTTGATCCCTCACCGTATGAACTTGAGACTTCAACATCTCCACCCAATGCCTCGATGTTTGATTTAACAACGTCAAGTCCTACACCACGTCCTGAAATATCCGTAATCGTCTTTGCCATTGAGAAGCTCGGAAGGAAAAGGAGATTTACGATTTCTTTCTGTGACATATGTTCAGCCTGGTCTTCGGTGATAACACCTCTCTCCAAAGCTTTTGATTTAACGGCCTCAGTATCGATTCCGTTACCGTCATCACTTACTTCAATGATAACGTTGTTGCCTTCCTGGAAGGCATTCAAATAGATAGAACCAACTTCAGGTTTACCACGCTCTGCACGAAGCTCTGCAGATTCAATTCCGTGGTCAGCTGAGTTTCTTAACAAGTGCTGTAAAGGATCTCCGATCTGGTCAACAACCGTACGATCGAGCTCTGTGTCCTCACCACTCATATAGAGTTCCATCTTCTTATTGAGCTTTCTTGAAAGATCTCTGATCATTCGAGGGAACTTCGCAACAGAACTCTCAATTGGAACCATTCGAACCTTCATAACTGACTCATGAAGTCCGGTAGTGATTCTCTCAAGGTATTCTATCTGATCATGGAATGACTGATTTTCAAAATCAGATCCTTCCGATGAGCTCAACGAAACAAGACTGTTTTTAGCAATGATAAGCTCGCTGACCTGATTCATGAGAGCATCGAGTTTCTCGATATCTACTCTGACTGTTCTGTTTGTAACAGGCTTTGCAGGTGCGGCAGCATTCTTCTTTGCATCAGCCTTAGGAGCTGCAGCCTTTGCAGGCGCAGGAGCAGGTGCTGGTGTCGCAGACGGTGCAGGTGCTTCTGCCTGTGCAGGAGCAGGTGCAGGTGCTTCTTCCGCCTCTTCCTCTTTGTTTGCTAAGGTTTCAAGCTTAACAGATTCCATTACGACTTCTTCTATCTCCGATACAGCCTTTGCTGCAGCGATAATAGGTTCAGTCTCACTGTCGCTCACAAGGTAGAAAGAGAAATCAAACTCAAATTTCTCATCCTCAATGTCCTGTGAACTTGGTCTGTAAACAATAATCTCACCGAAATCTTCAACTGCCTTGAATACAAGGAAAGCTCTGGCAGCCTTGAGAAGACATTCCTGATTGATAAATACTGTAACTCCGTATACATGTTTACCTGAAGCTTCAGCATCGGCAAATGCATCTTTTTCTTTATCTGTGAGCTCAATTTCAAGGAATTTCTTCTTGTCATCAGCTCCCGAAGATGCTTCCTCGGTTGCTTCTGCGGCAGGAGCCTCGGCCGGAGCTGCATCTCCACCGGCAGGTGCTTCACCGTTTGCCTGTCTTAAGAAATCGTTCAGTTCGTTGATAATAGCTTCGTTATCTTCCGTACCTTCACTCTGAGTAGATTTAACTTCTTCAAGGTACTTATCGAGAGCGTCCAAACATTCAAAAAGAATGTCTATCATCTTACTGTTAACTTTAATCTTGTCCGCTCTTACTTCCTGGAAAACATCTTCCATATCATGAGTAAGATGCTGCATTCTCTTATAGCCCATGGTTCCTGCCATACCTTTAAGAGAGTGAGCTGCTCTGAATATCTCATTGATAGTGTCTTTGTTTTCTGGTTCCTTTTCCAGTGTCATAATGCAGTCACTAAGGTTCTGCAAATGCTCGCTGGTCTCATCAATGAAAATTTCTAAATACTGACTAACATCCATAACTATTTGACCCCCACATATTTGGTGATCGCCGCAGCCACATCATCTAACGGTAAAACCTGATCAACTACACCTGACTGGTAAATTGCTTTTGGCATTCCGTAAACGACACAGGTCTCGGCATTTTGTGAAATAACGTAAATAGGTTTCTTCTTCTCAAGGGACAATATTCCTTTTGTTCCGTCAGCTCCCATTCCGGTGAGAACAACACAAACGATTTCCTCGAATCCGCTGTCTCTTAAAGAATCATAGGTAACATCTGCGCAAGGTCTGAGTCCTCCGATTGCAGGCATGCTGTTCAAAGCTATCTGATGGCCTCCTCCTGAAGTCTTTTTTACCTCCATATGAAAACCACCCGGTGCTATGTAAACATGTCCGTTCTCAAGAATATCTCCGTCCTGTGCCTCGGTTACTGTGATAGCCGATAGTTCGTTCAAACGATCTGAAAGTGATTTAGTAAATCCCTTTGGCATGTGCTGAACAAGAACCATCGGTGCATCCAGATTCTTTGGAAGCTTCGGAATAACAGACTGTAAAGATTTTGGTCCTCCTGTGGAGCAGGCAAGAGCGATAAGCTTCTTTCCTGTCTTTTTGGCAGGTGAAGAAAAAGTATGTACTTTTTTCGCAACAGGCTTAGTTTCAGCTTTTAATGCTTCCCTTCCTTTCGGACCGGAATACATTGAAGTGGCATGTACTGCATTCAGCACTTCAAGAAGTCTGTTTTTGAACTCATCACCCTTTGCATCGATAACATTGGTAGGTTTTGTGACAAAATCAATAGCTCCTCTTTCCATGGCAAGAATGGTAACTTTCGCATCCTTGGTTGTAAGGGTGCTGACCATTATTATGGTAGCCTTGATTTTTTCTTCCTGGAGCTTGTCGAGGAGTTCCAAACCATCCATCCTCGGCATATTGATGTCCAGCAATACTCCGTCATATTTTTTCTTTCTCAATGTCTCTAATGCTTCCAGACCATCCTTACAAGTATCTGTCGCTTGAAAAGATTCATCTGAATTGATTATATCACAGATAACCCTTCTCATAAGTGCAGAGTCATCAACTACCAAAATATTTTTTTTCATAATTATCACCCTATATCTTGTGGCTTAAGTACCAAAATCGTTACTTTTGATCTATAAAGTGTACTTGTTTCTCATTGTTCTTTCTTCTTCAAAAATATATCGTATAATTTCTTCACGGATTTTCATATCACGGAAAACAAACTGTATTCTGTTTTGGAAAAGATTTTTCGAACCGTCCACCGCATCTGATGCGATGAGTCTTGCAGCTATGGCATAATTCTTATCCATGGTGTCATTGCACAAGTGCAAAACCGCAAGCATATAATCATTTCCCAAAAGGGACTCATCCGTCGAGAATCTCATTCCGCCTCCGCTAAGATCCAAAACTTTTCCGTTTTTAAGCCTGTCAGGCTGATTCTTTACGACTTCGCTGTAAGTAAGACCGGGATTGCTCTGCTTCCACTCCTCCTCAGTGAGGAGTATGTATTGAAAATCTATAAGACAAGGATATCTGTAGTATTCACGTCTCTGGTACTTTGACAGCGGTGTCTTAAATTCAATTTTCAACATATAAAGGTTGTCACGCTTGTATCTCTCTACGATGACTCCTCGTGCTCTGTAAAGTGCACTCTTACTGAAAAAGATGAACTCGTATCTTACATCCAATGGAAGCAAAAGCACTCTTCCATTCTCGATAGGCATATCTATTTCAAGTGTGTCATCATCGATAACATCTTCAACAGCGCTCTTGTAAACATGAATCGGTTCACCTGTAGTAGCATTCATTTCAACCTGCTGTACTATTCGAATTTCAAGTTTGTCGCCGGGTTTAATAACGCTTTCCATAAACTAATGTCCTTCTCTTGTGATAAATTTTATAAACAACTGGGTAATGCCCTTATGCATAGTATAAAGCTCATTATTATGCTCTAAAAGATTGTTGGCTAAAAGCTGGAATGCCTTGCTGGCTTCAGCATCAGGATACTCCATTGAAACAACCTTCTGAGCCCTTACCGCTCTTTCAAGTTTGGTGTCAGCCGGAATCATACCGAGGAAATTGACGCGTCCGTTCAGGAATCTCTCAACTACTGAGTTTACCCTCTCATAAACACTGTCACCCTCTTCATCCGACAAAACCTTATTTGCAACAAGGTCAACCGTTCTGTCGCTGTCCTTAAATGCAGGATTTCTGTGCAGTGATTTTAACAGCGAATATGAATCGGTAAGTGAACTGGGTTCCGGTGTAGTAACAAGAAGTATTTCAGGACTTGCAACCACAAACTCCATTACACTGTCCGAAATTCCGGCTCCCGTATCAATAATGATAATATCCGCAAGCTCATTTAACTCTGCCAGAGAATGTACCAAAAATACTATCTGGTCTTTTGAGAGATTGTTGAGTCCGGATATTCCCGAACCTCCGGATATAAATCCAATATCCATAGGTCCTACCGTAATTATATCTCTAATACTCTTTCCGTTGTAGATTAAATCGCTGAGATTGTACTTTGGCATTGCACCAAGCATAACCTCAACATTTGCCAGTCCAATGTCCGCATCGAAAATAATAACTCTCTTTCCGAGTTTTCTGAATTGAACAGCAAGGTTTACGGCAACATTTGATTTACCGACTCCGCCTTTTCCACTGGTTATAGTTATTACTCTAGCCGTAGAAGGAGCACTGCTTTTTTGCTCCTTTACCATATTGCGTAACTGCTCTGCCTGATCCATATCAACGTCCTCCCAATAACTGCTTTACAATCCTCTGGGTGTCAAATACCTCAATATCATCAGGCACATTTTGTCCGTTTGTTACATAGGACAGAGCGGCTCCAGTATGAAGTTTTATATTCAAAAGATTACCGTAACATGAGGTCTCATCCAACTTGGTAAATACCAGATTATAGTCCGATATTTCTTTATATGTATCAGTTATCTCAATAAGATCCTTGTATTTTGTGGTCGAACTGATAACGAGATACACTTCTTTGTTATATTTATCATCTATGGAATCAAGAAGCTTCTTTATATCTGCTTTCTGATTTTCATTTTTGTGTGAAAGTCCGGCAGTATCGATGAAAATCAGGTCATATCCCTTCATCTTTTCGATAGCTTCATTCATCTCATCTGCAGAATAAACTATGCTCATAGGAGCATCCAAAATATTTGCATAAGTACGAAGCTGCTCTGCAGCGGCTATTCTGTATGTGTCGGCAGCAATAAATGCCACAGACTTTCCGTTCTCTATCTTGTATTTTGAGGCAACCTTTGCAATGGTTGTGGTCTTTCCAACACCTGTAGGCCCTATACATACAACAATCGAAGGCTTCTTTGAAACGTCGATGGTTTTTGGCTGTCCAAACTTCAGTATCATCTTCTGATATACTGCAGAAAGGATGGTATCAACGCTGTTACCGCCCCAGTTCACCTTTTCCATCTCATCCATAATCTGGTTGACGTACTTCTCGTCCACCTCATTTTCTATAAGTACGGAATAAAGTGTCTTTATAAATTCGAAATTCTCGTTGCGGCGCTTGTTTCTGTCGGTCTTAACAACAGTTTCTGCTTCCGCCTCTTTTTTTATAATTTCTTTTTCTACGATATTTTGTAAGTTTGTAATTTTCTTCTCAAGCTCTTTGTCTTCTTCTTTTTCCCTGTTTCTTGAAAACATGGCTAAAGCTGAATCTGCCTTAGGTTCAGCCGGTACCACGTGATTCAAATCTATCTTTTCATCCGCAGCCACATTTACGCTTTTTGCCTTGTGCATGTTTTTAAAAGCAAGTGAAGGATCATATGTTTTTTCCTTCTCCGCTACGGCAGCTGTCACCTCAAAAGTACTTGATTTAAATGGAGAGAATAATCCCTTTGGCTTTATCTCCTTGACATTCATTATTACGCAATTCTCTCCAAAAGCCTTCTCTGCTTCCGCCTTCGCCTCACTTTCAGTCTTTCCCTGAAACTTCTTTATAACCATTTTATCCTGTCACCATCCCTACTGATTGTAATTCCACATTTGATTCTACTTCATTATATGATACCACTATAAGGTCTCTGAAGTAATCACTTGTCAGTTTTTTAAAATACATCCTCACTATAGGTGAGGTAATAATTATAGGTGTCTTTCCTATATTCTCCATCTTCTCGGTCTCTGACTCGACCGAAGCAATGATTGCCTTAGTTCTTTCCGGATCAAGCGTGAGATATGCTCCCTGCTCTGACTGTTTTACCGACGCCATAATATCCTGTTCTGTCTTTGGATCAAGTGTTATAACCGAAGTAACTGTATTTGGCATAAAATACTTGTTTGAAATAGCACGCTTCAATCCCTGTCGCACGTATTCAGTAAGTATATCCGTATCTCTTGTGGTAGCCGCATGGTCTGCCAAGGTCTCGAATATTGAAAGCAAATCCCTTATAGAAATTCCTTCTTCCAAAAGATTCTGCAATACCTTCTGTATCTCACCAAGTCCCAAAAGCTTCGGTGTGAGCTCATCTACAAGTACCGGATTGCTCTCCTTCAAATTGTTAACAAGGTTCTGAACATCCTGTCTTGTGAGAAGCTCGGCAATATGATTCCTGATAATCTCGGTAAGATGAGTAGCGATAATTGAAGGTGGATCAACAACAGTGTATCCCAGGCTTTCTGCCCTCTCTCTCTGTCCTTCAGTAATCCAAATGGCAGGCAAATGGAAAGAAGGTTCAAAGGTAGGAATACCTGTAATTTCCTCTTCTACATATCCCGGATTCATTGCCATGTAATGGTCAAAAAGGATTTCTCCTTCAGTAACCTGGATACCTTTAATTTTAATAATATACTGGTTCGGATTGAGCTGAATGTTATCCCTCAAACGAATGATAGGAACAACCGTACCAAGTTCCAACGCAATCTGACGTCTGATCATTACAACTCGGTCAAGGAGGTCTCCTCCCTGATTTACGTCAGCAAGCGGAATAATACCGTAACCAAACTCAAGCTCAATAGGATCAACCTGCAGGAGCGAAACGACATTCTCCGGCTTTCTGATTTCCTCGGCAGAAGTTTCTTCCTCGCCGACAGCTTCCTCGACGCTTTCAACACCAAGCTCGTTCTCAAGACGTCTTCCGGTGATGATAAATACCACACCGAGTCCCGCAAATAAAACTACGTTAAGGTCCGTAACTATACCGAGGAACGTCAGTGACGCACCTACAAGGTAAAGAACCTTAGGCATACCGAAAAGCTGGCTCAAAAGCAAAGTACTGATTTCCGATTCCTTCGAAGCCTTTGTGACAAGGATACCTGTTGAAAGAGAAATCAAAAGTGATGGTATCTGTGAGCAGAGTCCGTCACCGATGGTAAGAATTCCATATCTGGTAAGCGCGGCCGTGGCATCCATGTTGTTATACATGACACCCATGACAATTCCACCAACAAGGTTGATACCCGTGATGATAAGGCCGGCCGTAGCGTCTCCTTTTACGTACTTAGTAGCACCGTCCATGGAACCGAAGAAGCTAGCCTCTTCCTGTATCTTGTTACGTCTCTCTCTGGCTTCCTTCTCAGTTATGGCACCGGTATTCAAGTCGGCATCGATGGCCATCTGTTTACCGGGCATAGCATCGAGTGTAAATCTTGCTGTAACCTCAGCTACTCGCTCAGAACCTTTGTTGATAACAACGAACTGAATGATAATCAACACGATGAATATAATGGCACCAATGATAAGGTTTCCTCCACCAACGAAGGAACCGAATGTCTCTACTACGTTTCCCGGACTTCCTGTGCTCAAGATAAGTCTTGTGGAAGAAACGTTCAGAGAAATCCTGAAAATGGTTGTAAACAAAAGCAATGTCGGGAAAAATGACATCTCCAAAACTTCTTTTGCAAACAACGCAGTAAACAAGATGGTAAGTGCTATCGAAATGTTTACCGCGAGCATCACATCCAACAAAAAAGAAGGAATAGGCACTATGAAAAATATAACAGCTGCAAGTAAGTATGCCGCAATGGCAATATCAGACTTTTTCATACCTCTCCTCCTTTCTTTTAAATTATAACTAATGTGATGGTATTCTTAAACCTGTGTGTTAAGAAACTTTTCTCGATTTGTAAATAACTGCAAGTATATCTGCTACTGCCTGATACAACTCAGGCGGAATCTCATCTCCCAAATCAAGTGTGTAAAAGAGCTGTCTGGCAAGCGGCTTGTTCTCAACTATCTCAACTCCGCTTTCCTTTGCAATCTCTTTAATCTTCATGGCAACGTAATCCTGTCCTTTTGCAACCACAACCGGTGCCCTGGCAATATTGAGATCGTATTTGAGCGCAACTGCAAAATGCGTCGGGTTTGTGATGATAACGTCCGCCTCGGGTACGCTTTGCATCATTCTTCTCTGCGACGCCTCTCTCATTCTCTGTCGCTGTCTCGACTTAATCTCCGGATTACCTTCGGTATTTTTGTATTCGTCTTTTACTTCCTGCTTTGTCATCTTCATGTCTTCGTTGAATTTATGTCTCTGATAGAACAAATCAACAAATGAAAATATCAGATAGAAAAAGCTTATGCGAAGTCCCGTATTGATAATAATATTACCGCACAATATCACGGCCTGCGTGAGCGGGATATCGTAAAGAATAAACAGGTCATCTGCATTTCCTCTGATGGAAGTGTAGGCTATGTATCCGATAAGTAATATCTTTACTATTGATTTGAAAAGCTCAAAAAGAGAATTCATAGAAATAATTCTCTTGAAACCGTTTATCGGATTGAATTTATCAAGCTTAGGTTCCAAAGGCTTCAAAGTCACCTTCATGCCCACCTGAAGTATGTTTGAGACCACTGTAACACCAAATCCCAATGCCAAAAACGGTGCAAGTATTAAAAGGCTGTCTATAATAACCTGCTGGAACAATACCATAAAGTCTTTTGCCTCAGGACTCTTTGCGTCGTACAAAACATAATCCGGTATTTTTCCGTACACCAAATTAAAGACATTTACAAATCCCTGAGAAATATAGGATGTAAACAGCTTTAAACAAATGAAAAGAATGATAAGATCAAGCGCCATAACAAGCTCGCGGCTCTTGCAGACCTTACCTTCATTTCTTGCATCCTCGAGCTTTTTCTGTGTAGCGGGTTCGGTCTTTTCACCACCCGGTCCGTCAGCAAAGAACTGGAGGTTATATTCAATTGGGAAATAAGATTTGTAAATCTCTACTCTGTCATTCAACATACATTCCCTTTATCATCGTGACTATCATAACTTTCATCTCAGTAAAGATATAATTTGCAACAGCCGGAAGCAACATAACAGTAATGACAAGTATAATAAGTCCTATTATTATCTTAAGCTGCATACCGACAGCAAACATATTCATCTGTGGTGAAAGCTTTGCCATTATACCCAACACGGAATTTAGAATCATAATGCAGGCGAACACCGGCAAGGTGATCCTGAATCCTATAGAGAACAAATCCGCAGCAAATTTAACCATTCCGGTCATTAGGTAATTCCATTGAAAAACTGCTCCTCCCACAGGAATCAACTCAAAGGAATCTATTATTGCCCGCAGTATGTAATGGTGCATATCGGAAACTACAAGCAACAGCAAAAGAATATACTGATAAAAGTTTGCGGAAACCGATGTCTGAGCTCTTGAAACCGGATCGTATTCCTGCGCCATGGAAAGTCCAAGGTGCATATCAATTAAAGAACCCGCAAATAAAATAATGGAATTACATACGTTTGCGGCGAATCCGATCAACAGTCCTGTAATTCCTTCTTTTAATACCAGCAGGGAATATCCGTAAATCCCTGCATATTCTACTGATGATTCCGGTCTGAAGGTAAAAACGAGGATGGCGATAAAGCATGTCATCGATACTTTAAGCCTGGCCGGAACGTTTGTCATTCCATAAAAAGGCGAAACAAAAACAAATGTGGAAATACGTACAAGTATAAGCAGAAAGTATTCAAATGTAACAAGCGAAAAACTATACTGTACCATATTTCATCCTACCTGAATGAGCATTATCTTATATATAAAGAAAAATCACTCCATAACGTAAATATAAAATCAGACATATTATTGAGAATCCATGATCCAAAGACAAGGATTCCAACAAACACAGCTATAATCTTAGGAACAAAGGTCAAAGTCTGCTCCTGAATGGATGTGACTGTCTGAAATATACTAACTATGAGTCCGATTGCCAATGAAATAAGCAATATCGGAAGCGAGCATACCAAAATTGTATAAATAGCCTGCTGTGCTATCTCAAGCACTTCACCTTCGGTAATCATATTGTTTTGCTCCGTTTAATTTGCTATCAATAAAAAGTCTTTACCAGACTGCCTATTACCAAATTCCATCCGTCAGCAAGCACGAAAAGCAATACCTTGAAAGGCAATGAAATCGTAGTTGGCGGAAGCATCATCATACCCATTGACATAAGAATCGAAGACACAACCATGTCTATAACTATGAACGGAATATAGATGAGGAATCCTATGATAAACGCAGTCCTGAGTTCACTGATAATAAAACTTGGTATCAGAATACTGAAAGGAACATCATCATAACTTTCATATGTCTGTCCGGAAATATCCACAAACAATTCCAAATCCTTTGTCTGTGTCTGGGCATACATAAATTCTCTGAGTGGAACACTTCCTATCTCTATCGCTTCTTCCTGTGTAATCTCCCCTGCTTCAAAGGGTTTTATGGCATTCTCGTTTATGTTGGTAAATACCGGATTCATAATAAAGAATGTCAAAAACAACGCAAGACCAACCAAAACCTGGTTTGGCGGAGAAGTCTGAGTTCCTACAGCAGATCTCAGGAAATGCAACACTATAATAATCCTGGTAAAGGAAGTGAGCATTATAAGTATTGACGGCGCCAGTGAAATGACGGTCAATATGATGAGGATTCTAAGTGCACCGGACAATCCGCCCTCGCTGTTGTTGTAATAAATGGACAAACCATCAGCGTCGTCTTCTCTGGCGGTTGTAACACCGGTACCGTTTTGAATGCTTAATTCCCCTATGTCATTGTCTTCTGCCAGTGCGGATGCAGGTGAATTCTCCTCCACGTCCGTACCGGTCGCATAAACACTTACAGGATTTCTGACCATACAAAGAGTTATTGCCAAAAGCACAAAACCTATGCACGCAAAAATCCTGTTATACTTCTTAATCTTTTCCAACTTCATCGTCGTCCCGTTTATCCGGCAGTTTGTTTTTTATCTTGTCAAAAATCTGCTTAAAAGACTCACCATTAAAAGGAGTAGGACTTACAGCGAACTCCTCCTCTACTTCATCTTTGTCAAGCTCCGCAAGCATGGTTATTTCATCCTTGCCAACGGCAATGACAAGATATTTATTACCGGCCTTCACAATCTGAATGTACTTATTGGTAGTAATCTTCAATGTCTCAACAACATGAAGATTGTGATTGAAGGACTGACTCTTCTCAAAACCCGCTATCCATTTAGTTACATAATACGTAGCGGCAAGAACCAATATAAATATCAGCAGCAAGCCCAGAAGCTGCAGAAAACTGTCAGCTCTGGACACTGCGATACAAATCTTATCCATTATCAGCCAACTACCTTTTTAACGGCCTCCAGAACACGATCGGCCTGGAATGGTTTAACGATAAAGTCTTTCGCTCCGGACTGAATGGCCTCAATAACCATGGCCTGCTGACCCATGGCAGAACACATTATAATATTTGCTCCAGGATCAGTTTCTCTGATTTTCTTTAATGCCTGGATTCCATCCATCTCAGGCATTGTGATATCCATAAGAACAAGATCAGGCTTTGTCTCGCCGTATTTTTCGACTGCCTTTGCTCCGTTCTCGGCTTCACCGGCTATTTCATAACCGTTCTTTGAAAGGATGTCCTTAATCATCATTCTCATGAAAGCCGCGTCATCACAAATCAATACACTTTTTCCCATCTTAAATCTCCTTTTTGTTCTGTTTTATCTGGATTATTGTATAATATCAGTTATTCTTACTCCAAAGCTCTCCTCGATTACAACAACCTCTCCCTTGGCAACATACTTGCCATTGACGAGAATGTCAATCGGTTCACCTGCGATTTTGTTAAGTTCAAGAATAGTTCCTGGAGCGAAATCCAAAATTTCCTGTATGGATTTACTTGTTCTTCCAAGCTCTACCGTAACATCAAGCGGAACATCCAAAATCAAATCGATGTTCTCCGGAAGATTTGCCGGTATAGCTGTAGGCGAGAACGCCGCAAACTGTGCAGGCTGAACATTTACCGGATCCATCATAGGCTGTGTCATCATTGGCATTCCGTATCCCGGAGGTGCCGCAGCTGCCTGTGGTGGCGGAGCCGCTGCCGCCTGAGGTGGTGGTGCTGCCGCTGGTGCCGGAGCCGGTGCAGGTTCCGCAGCTGATGCCGCTGCCGCATTTCCCTCCACTTCCATATTCTTGGAAACGCTCTCATACATCTCTCTTGCAAATGAGAATGGATACAGCTGCATTATCTCACTGTCAACCAAATCTCCAATTTCCATTTTAAAGGTAATCTTTACAAACTGAGATTTTAAGAACTCATCAATTTCCTGTTCATTAACATTGTCTGTAAGGTCTATAAGATCAGCTTTTGGTGGGCTGATGTCGATAACCTTATTAAGCATTGACGAAAGTGATGTGGCTGCGGAACCCATCATCTGGTTCATGGCCTCACAGATAGCACTCAAGTGAAGTTCACTGAGTTCTCCGTCTGTATTTGTACCATCTCCACCCATCATAAGATCTGTAATGACTTTTACGTCCTGCTCCTTGATTACGAGAAGGTTACTTCCGTCAAGACCTACAGTATATCCGATTCTGATAAAAACGCAAGGTCTGGGATAATCTTCCACAATGTCATCCCAAGTTGCAAATGTAACCACCGGAGTTGAAATTTCAACTCTCTGATTTACAAGGGAAAACAGTGTAGTGGCTGCTGTTCCCATGCTGATATTTGCAATTTCACCGATCGCATCTTTCTCCTTATCCGTAAGCGGAGGTGCGTCGCCTTTCGGCCCATCTCCGCCAGAAGGAGAGTCGCTCAACGTTCCGGGATCATTAAGCAGAGCATTTATCTCTTCCTGCGATAAAACTCCATCCACAATATCACTGCTCCTCTCTTATTATTGATGTAACTCTCACGGCATAATTCTTTCCGGTTGCACCCGGAAGTGCTGTGAATTTTCGGATGTTCCCGACATAAATATCAAGTTCATCCCCCACTTTCCTATCCAGTCTTATAATATCTCCCGGCTGGAGAAAAGTGAAATCCTTAACGGATATTCTGGCTTTGCCAAGGCACGCCTTAATTGGTACCGGTGCCTTGGAAATAATGTTCTGGACTGTATCCGTGTAATCTTCCTCATCAGAATCACCCTGATTTGAATACCAGAATTTGGTATTCAACTTGTCGATAACCGTCTCAAGTGTTACGAAAGGAAGACAGATATTTATAAGCCCCTCGACATCACCTATCTTCATATTTATTGTTACGATTGCAATCATTTCACTCGGTGAAATAATCTGGGCAAACTGCGAATTGGTCTCAATTCTCTCAAGCCTAGGTTCACAATCGGCAACATTCTCCCATGGTTCTTTGAGCAAATCTACGCAAACATTCATGATTCGCTCAATAATTATCAGCTCTATCTCGGAGAAATCCCTTGTCTTATCCAAAGGTTCTCCCAAGCCTCCAAGCATTCGATCTACAATAGCATATCCCAAATTTGATGCCATCTCAAGGATAATGTTTCCCTTGAGCGGAGGCATGTCAACTATTCCCAAAAGCACAGGGTTTGAAAGTGCATTGGAAAACTCCATGTATGTAACTGCCTCGGAGTTCATGACATCAACCTGAATATTCTTCCTCAAATAAATCGGAAGGCTGGTAGAAAGTAATCTGCCGTAGTTTTCAAATATAATCTCCAGTGTTCTTAAGTGTTCCTTGGAGAACTTCGACGGTCTTGCGAAATCGTAGTCCCTGATCTGTTTCTCAGGTTCCTTGCTGATGTCGTCAACGTCGAGTTCACCGCTGTTTAAGGCCTGGAGAAGATTGTCAATCTCCTTTTGGGAAAGAACGTCTCCCACGCTACTTCCACCACCTTATCTTACATAAAATCTTGCTAAATTACTGCAACGTAACGGTTGGGAATCCAACGCTTATAATGAAATCAGAATTGTACATGGTCTGCAATGCCGACAGGATTGCATCCTGTACAGCCTTTTGGTCAGCTGTAAATTCTTCATAGGTGAAACCACTTACAACATCTGTAATCTGGCTCTTAATCAAGCTTTCTCTGTCACCCATTGCCTCACCGTATGTCTTGTAATCAGCATTTGATGTATTCATCGAAATGGTAACGGTTATAACCGCATAATGGTCTTGACCGTCTTCGCCCTTTTTCAGTTTTATGGTCTGTGCCTCGGTAATATCATATGTGGCAATCTGGTCAATCGGGACACTGATATTTGTTGTATTAATTGTCCCACTGCTAAGTTCAAGATCTATTGCAGAACAAACCTCCGTAATCAATTCATTTACTTTCTTTGTCTGTGGAAGAATCGTAATCATTATGATTGCCGATAAAACCAGGTTTGCTACCACAAGTGCAAGAATAACAACAGAAATCAGATTCTTTTTCATGTTTGTCTCCCATTTAATCAGTCAGAATTGTATGAGTTGTATATTTTAATCTCAACACGTCTGTTTTTTGCTCTTCCCTCTGCTGTGGAATTGTCCGCAACCGGAAGATATTCACCACGTCCCGATGATTTGATAACCGCCGGATCAAGTGTGGTGTTTTCTCTGATAATATTTGCAACGCTTAGTGCTCTATACATTGAAAGCACGTCGTTGTTCTCGTATTTGTCGTTGGAAATAGGAACATTGTCCGTATGTCCTTCAACCTCTATGATGTTTTTAGTATAAACATCAAGGATGCTGCTAATCTTTGTAAGAACAGGAAGTGCATCCTCTCTCACTTCAGACTTACCGGAATCAAAAAGCAGTGCACCATTTAAGGTTATAAGCACGTACTGCGCATTGAATTCAACTTCAACTTCATTTTGAATTCCGTATTCAGTAAGTTTTTCTTCAACCTCTTCTGCCATCTTTTCAGATTCTTCGAGGCCCTGTTGCTCGAGTAATTCCTCAGCCATTTCCTCTGTCAACTCTTCAGTCGATTCACCGTCTTCCTCCTCTTTACCGTCAGACTGTTCAAAGAAGATATCAAACTGTTCAAGCTGGCTGATACCTGAAGAAATAAGTATTCCTTCCTGACCAATCGTGGTTCCTCCCGAAGGTAAAACCGAAAAGCTGCTCTTCAAGGAAGCAACAACGAGTTCGAACTTCTCGGCGTCAACGCTTGACATAGAAAACAGAAGAACGAAGAAGCAAAGCAAAAGGTTCATAAGGTCTGAGAACGTGGCCATCCATGCCGGCGAACCTTTAGGAGCTTCCTCCTGCTTTTTCTTAGCCACTACTCATCACCTCCACCGGATCCAAAGGAATCTCTGACTGCCGGTGCAAGGAACGACTTAAGCTTCTCTTCAATAACTCGAGGGTTCTCTCCTGCCTGTATACTGAGCAGTCCTTCTATTGTAACGGTTTTAACAACAACTTCAAGGTCATTGTTTACCTTAAGTTTTGCAGAACAAGGAGCACAAATCCAGTTTGCGATAAGTGAACCATACAATGTAGTAAGCAAAGCAACGGCCATGGCAGGTCCGATTGCGGATGCATCGGAAAGGTTGTTAAGCATGTTAACCAGACCAACAAGGGTACCAATCATACCCCAGGCAGGTCCAAGTTCTGCCCATTTATCCCAGAATCCGATAATCTTTTTATGTCTGTCCTCAAGGCAGCTCCAATCCGTCTCGAGAATTCCCTTTACAAGTTCAGGATCAGTACCGTCTACAACAAGCATGATACCTTTTTTCAAGAAGGCATCTTCCTCGTTGTTGGCAGCCTCCTCAAGTGCGAGAAGACCCTCTTTACGGGCAACGTTCGAAAGATTAATGATATTTCCTATAATTGCAGTAGGGTCGAAAGCATCTCCTTTGAACTGCAAAGCAAAACTCTTTAATCCGCTAATAAAATCATTCAGTTTATTGCAGGCAAGTGTTCCGGCAACGGAACCACCTACCGTAATGATTACAGATGCAACGTCAATATAGCTCGCAGGATTGGCACCGTTTGAAACAATACCAAACACAAGCATGAATGCACCTAACAATAATCCGGCAAGAGACGCAATGTCCAAGACTTCACCACCCAATTAAAAAATTTTATGTTCTGTCATATTTTGCAATATTATAAAATAATACAAAAAAAGACATAATAATTCATATAATTAATCTTACTAAATTTTATGGTACTTGTCTACCAATCTTTGAATATTTTGTGTCTTAAATTTTCTACATTTTGTATTCAGGTAAAACTATACCACATTATTTAGACAAAAAGAAGTACCGCGCTAACGGTACTCCTTTTAATATGAAGTTAATCTATAGATTATCTCTTAAGGTTGATAAGTTCTTCAAGCAATGTATCTGATGTTGTGATAACTCTTGAGTTTGCCTGGAAACCTCTCTGTGTAACAATCATGTCGGTAAACTCTGCTGACAAATCTACGTTTGACATTTCAAGTTCTCCGGTAGTCATCTTACTTCCGTCTGCTGTGATTTCACGTCCGATTCCGTCGAACTCTCCTGAGTTCAATGTTGTTCTGTAGCAACTCTCTCCTACCTTCTCAAGACCTGATGCGTTGTTGAACTGTGCAACTGCGATCTGTCCCAAAAGAACCGTATTACCATTGTCGTAAGATCCGAAAATCTTTCCTTCGTTACTGATTGTGATACCGGTCATTGCACCGAGTGCCTTACCTACTCCGGTAACTCCGTCTGTATCTCCGGCATCGATTGAAAGTGTTGAGCTTCCACCGTTATCGAAGTTCTTTGTCTGTGTGAAGTCTACCGTGATATCTTCGAACATGTCTCCAAGAGCAGTCATGTTGAGTGTTACGGTTCCTTCGCCCTCGGTATTAACATATGAGAAAGTACCGTCTGAACTGTTGAACTGAAGTGTGTAAGCAGATGTATCTCTGTATACTACCAACTGTCCAGGGAAGTTTGTTGTATCCCAGCCAGCGTTTGCAAGATCTGCAGTTGAAACACCGAAGAGGTCAACAAGTGTTCCGTTGTAGCTGAAAGTGTTTCCGGAACCGTCTGTGTATGTTGCACTGCTATATGTATTTGAAGCAATATCCATAGTAACAGGTACATATACATCTGTGTATGTGTTACCGTTTGTATTTACGCTTGAAGCTTTGTGATACCATCCGGCAGTTGTAAGTGCACTTCCGTCAGCTCCTGTATATGCAACTGATGAAGCTATCATAGCGTCTGTGATATATACGAAATCGCTGTCCGAAGGGTCAAGCTTGCTTGCAGGAAGTGTTACATTTGTTCCGAATACATCTGAAAGCTGTCCGGATGCGAGATATTCGTTCAGTATTGAATTGCCGTCAGAATCAAGAATATCTGCAACTTCAACTGCATATGTTCCCTTATCTCCGTTAACTTCGCTAACAGAGAATTTACATGTGTACTGATATCCGAGTTTATCATAGAAGTTGAGGTTCATGATATATCCGGTATCACTTGTTACGTTGGTATCATTCTTATCGATAACTCCTGCAACGGCTGCATTTGTTGTAGCCTCAGGTGAAGATGTAAGGTTCTTCTCCTGCATGATTCGAAGTGCAGAAACTGTATCTTTCTGGATGTTTCCGTTCTCATCAACCTGCCATCCCATAAGAGTATATCCTGTTGATGTCATACAAAGGTTTCCTACACCGTCGATGTAGAATGAACCGGCTCTTGTGAACAGGTTCTCAGAACCGTTGTTTACTATGAAAAAGTTGGTAGAGTTGGAATCTGTAAGTCTTATATCAAATGGGTTACCTGTTGTCTGAGCGGCACCGGATGTGGTGATGCTGACACTTGTGGCAGCCGCATTAGTACCGAGACCGATCTGCTTCGGGTTTGTTCCACCAATTCCGCTGGCGGTTGCACCGGATGCATTTGAAAGGGTCTGATACATGATTTCGGTAAAAGTAACCGATGAAGATTTGAATGCGACAGTGTTAACGTTAGCGATATTGTTACCGATAACGTCCATCTTGGTCTGATGTGTCTTAAGACCTGACACAGCAGAGTACAATGATCTCATCATAATGAAATTCCTCCATCTGACGAGCCGATAGAAAACTTAAATCCTTCTGTCAGTCGGGATTTATAAGCCCCCATAAGGTCCGGCTATATTATTACGGCTCCGTCTATGTTTGTAAAAATATTTTCGTCTGTACCTGTCTGATCCATTGCTGTAACAACCGTTTTGTTAGGTACATTTACTATGAATGCCATCGAATCGACTATGACAAGTGAATCGTTTATTCCTTTCTCTGAAGCTTTCATGACTCCTTCTTCAAGTCTCTCGCTCTGCTCGCTTGAAAGGGCTATGTTTCTTGATTCCAGTCTCATCGAAGCATGCTTGGAAAATTTAAGCGGCTGTTTCTCGTAAGAAACCTTTTCCAATACCTTTTCAAAAGATTCATCGGCACTGACCGAAGAATTCTTAACCGCATTGTCGGTATTTAAGTATTGATTTCTTACCTGTTCAATGGATGTGAAATTTTTTGATATCTGGTTCATATCCATTTCCTCCATCCGTGGAAAAGCAACATGTCTGCTAAGATGATGCGTTGGCCTGTTTTTTTAGCTCTGCTATCTTAGCCTCAAGTTTTTCAAGTACTGTCAAATAGCTCTGATCAACAAATCCCTTCTGGTAATCGTTCATTGAGTCGTACGCTGTCCTTGCTGCGGCCACCGCGCTCTCATCACTCAATGTGAGCTGTGAAACAGATGGTAACTTTGATACCAGTGTTGCAAATTCATTTGCAAGATTTGATGCTTCATAATAATCATTATCGACTACCGTATCAAGATCATCGATAGAGTATAATTTGTCATTTACGGAAAGGTAAACTTCTCCCTCTTCATACATGACGTAATCGACTTTTCCGTGTACGTAAGATGAATTTCCGCTGTTGTCCGTAACCTCAAGTATTACTTCCTTGCCCACCAGATCGTTTGCCATCTGATTCTCTACAGTTGACTCAAGATTTGTAGTTGCCTCAAGCTGTGAGAAAGTAGCCATCTGTGCAACATATTCTGTGTTTGCCGTAGGATTCAACGGATCCTGATATTTCATTTCAGCTACGAGAAGCTGAAGGAAAGCATCCTTGTCCATTGTGTTACTACTACTATCGGTTTTTGATGATGTTGATGTGGCAGAAGCAGATGTATCAACCAATTGTCCGTTGCTTACTACTTGTGTATATGCCATATTTGTTCTCCTTTACGCATGCATGTCGAGCTGATTTCCGTTGTCTCTCATGATGTTCACTGCCAGCTGTTCTTCCTCGGCGAGATCTAGATTATCATCATCGATATCGTTTACATTGAGTGTTCTTCTGGCTGTGGCATTTGAATCATTTGATGACTCTTCGCCGTTATCATTTGTGAACTGTCCTTCCAAATTTTCCTCAAATGCATGACTTGAAACTGTTATTTCAACTGCATCAACTTTGATTCCCTGCTGATTAAGATTTACTCTCAAGTCAGCCAGCTGAGTCTGAAGTGCTTCTTTAACCACTTCGTTCTGAGCTGTAATCTTTGCTGTGATGTGTCCGTCTTCCTGAGCTACGTGAAGAATCATTTTTCCAAGATTCTCAGGATTAAGCTGCATTACAATAGTCGAAACATTCTGAGTATTAATTACTCTGGCCTGTGTAACTATCTGGGAAATAATATTCTCGGTGTCAACATATGCCGGTGTTACGTTCTCTGTACGGGAAACTGTGTTTTCTGCATTTAAACGTCCCTCGATGTTAAATGTTACATCGTTTCCGGTGTTGTGTGGCTCGCGAGCGTTTCTTGTGATAGCTGATTCAGGTCTTCTGTCAAATGAGCTCTGTCTCTCGCTTTCTTCTTTGGAATCAGATGTATTATCATTTTCTTCCGAAGTTTCTGTGATTGCTGCATTGACTTTGTTTTCAACTGAAACCTGTTCCTCGGTCTCTGTTTCGTTTGTGTTTTTGACTTCAACATTTGCTTCGTCTTTGACGTTTACATTTACTTCCGCTAATGTTTCAGCAATGTCATCCGCTTTGACATTCGTCTCTGCCTTAGGAGTTTCAACATTTTCCGCTGCAGCCTGGACTGTTGTACTTGCCTGTACTTCAGAATTGGTTTCAGCTTCAACTGTTGTCTTTGTAGCAGTTGCCTCGTCATTCACAGTCATTGTCTCAGGTCTGACATTCAAGTTTTCCGGTCCATCCAAAGTTATTGGCTCGTCAACCGTTTTCGAAGTACTGTTCTCAATAACGTTCGCAAACTGTGTGACTGCATCGGGTTCTATGTCAAGCTGATTGTTGAGCTCTGCCGTTAGATCCATAATTGCAGTTTTGAGTTCGCCGAAACCGTCGATGGTAAGGAGTTCACTGACATCCTCTACATCACTCAATGTCATGACAAGTTCTGTTACGTTTTGCGGATTCATAAGATCCACAATGCTTAAACCTAACTCGGCCATGACTTCCTCGATTTCTTCGTCGGTAACGTCCAGTTTCTCTTTGATGACCTGCTTTACATCTTCTTCAAAAGTTGCAAATGCTTTTTTGTCCTCGTCTGAAATCTCATTCGGTTTTGAAGATGTATTCTGGGAAACCTTGTCATTGTTAACGGATGAAAATGTTTTTGTCTCTTCAAAAGATTTATTGTCAAACGATTTGGTCGAATCATCCTTTGATGCAACTGCTTTGTTATCAGCGATTGAATTGTTGTTCGTATGAGAATCATATCCGCTCATGAAATTCATGAAGCTTGTGGTTATCTTCTCTTCGGTTCCAACCGAATTCTTGCCGATAGCATTGCTGACATCAACAGAAGCAAGTGTTTCCGTAATGTTACTGATAGCTGTCATCTCTTACCTCCTTTCAATATTTAGTTTTTATCTATAAGAATCTCTATTTTGAAGGATTCATAATCTCTGTGAGCTGAGCCACAACACTTGCATCCATGACGTTCATGATATTTGCTCTCGACTCGGTATTCATCGTGTTGAGAATCTTTGCCACAAGTTCAAGGTCGTTTGTCATGGTATTGAATACTTCAGCTGCGGCCTTTGGTTTCATTGATGAATATGTCTTTGCATACTCTTCAATTTCCGCATCCGCCTGAATCTGTTCAAGTACCTGCTTGTAAAGTGTCTCTGCGTTTTCAGGGTTTATGCTTTCATAGAAACTCTTATATTCTTCTATATCGGGTGCCGAATCGGAAAAAACAACCTCTGTGTCGAATTTTTGTTTTAATTCCTCAAAGGCAGCTTCATTTGCTTTATACGTAGCAAGTTCTGATTCCAAAGCTGACATTTCGGCAAGCTTAGCATCTTTTTCAGATGCCGCCTGCTTTAAATCTTCCACCTGGATTTCAAGCTCTTTTATACGGTTTATGGCTTCCTCGATAGATGCATAAGGATAAGCCGGATCCTCGGTTGTTTCCGTCTCTTCCTCTGCTTCCTCATCCTCAGGAAGTATCATATTGACATACGGTACATCCTTGAGAAGCGGTTTAAGCACAGTTGAACCGAAGCCACCAACATCCCATCTGATGAGAAGTGCCAAAATAGCAAGCCATATTGCTATGATTACAAGAGTAACCACAAAAATAGCCATCTTACTTCCGAGTGTCTCCTCTCCTGCAGCTTCAATATCTGCAGGGTCAACACCCTTGGCAACCAATTTGGCTATTCGTTTTTCTTCCCGCTCTTTAAGCTTGGCCTCTTTCTTTTCAAGCTTCATCTTCTTTTTTTCGAGTCGGGTGGGTTTCTTCTGCTCCTCGTTCTCAGCTTCTTTAGCCATAGCAACTTATCCTCTCCTATATTTCTTCCTCGGATGAATGGTATCTGTAACTTACCATCTCATCGTTCACCTTGTTTTCTTCGTAAATAACTTCTTTTTTGAAATTCTCAAAAGCCTTCTCCTTCAGCTTTTCATATGTCTTTCTCTCAGTCATCGCATCTGCCAGTTTCTTTCTGGCAAGTTCCTGATTTTTCCTTGCCGTCTGGACCTCTATCATCTGGCTTCTGATAAGAGATTTCATGACATTTATGGAATTTCGGTTATATGTTATCTCAGCAAGTTTTAGGTTTCCGCTGACCAATTCCTTAGCTTTTGCTTCATACTCCATGCGTCTGGCCATCAAAGCCCTAAGCTTTTCTTCTTCCTCATTGAGCTTTGCCGTCGCCTCGCCATATGCCATACGCTCCTGGTTCTCGAGCTGTCTTTTTATTTTTAATATATTCTCCATTTTAAAAATAAATTTAGCCATGAGAATACCTCTTATTAATCAAACAACTTCTCCAAAAGGTCCAGTTCTTCCTCAATCTGATACTTGTCCATTGTATCCTGAGTAAGGAAGTCATTTACTTCGTTAATCTTGTCTATCGCAAAATCGATTTCCGCGTTTGCACCCTTTTTGTAAGCACCGATATTTATCAAATCTTCGGCATCTGTGTATGTGGCAAGTACATTTCTAAGCTTTCCGGCTGCCTTTTTGTGTTCCGGAGTAGCTATAGCACTCATACATCTTGAGATGGATGCCATAACATCTATTGCCGGATAATGGTTTTTCTGGGCAAGTGCACGCGAGAGAACAATATGTCCGTCCAAAATACTTCTTGCAGTATCTGTGATAGGCTCGTTGAAATCATCACCGTCTACAAGAACGGTATAAAGACCTGTAATCGAACCCACGTCGGAATTCCCCGCTCTCTCAAGAAGCTTAGGCATTTCCGAGTAAACGCTAGGCGGATAACCCCTGGTAACAGGCGGTTCACCTGAAGCAAGGCCAATCTCACGCTGTGCCATCGAAAAACGTGTTAACGAGTCCATCATTAGAAGGACGTCTTTTCCCTGATCCCTGAAATATTCAGCAATGGCTGTAGCTGTCTTTGCGGCTTTGTTTCTGATCAGGGCAGGCTTATCGGATGTTGCAACCACAACAACAGACCTCTTCATACCTTCCGGTCCAAGGTCTCTCTCTATGAATTCCTTAACCTCTCTGCCTCGCTCTCCTATGAGAGCAATGACATTTATGTCAGCCTTTGTATTTCTTGCAAACATGCCGAGAAGTGTACTTTTTCCAACTCCGGATCCCGCAAAGATTCCGATTCTCTGCCCTTTTCCAAGGGTGATTGTGGAATCAACTGCCTTCACTCCGAGCGGAAGAATCTCATCGATTATTTTTCTTTTCATCGGATCAGGAGGCGGTGCGTCTACAGGCATTCTGATATAGCTGGTTAAGTGAAGATCCTCAGCTCTACCTATTCCGTCTACTGTATGCCCAAGAAGTTCATCGGACGTATAAACAGCTAAAGGATGTCCCGTGTTAACCACAGTACACCCTACTCCAACACCGTCAATCTCATCCAGAGGCATTAAAAGAACTGCACTGTCTCTGAATCCGACAACCTCGGCCATTATAAATTTATTTTCTGAGGCATCCACAATAATACGGCAAAGGTCGTTCATCTTCGCCTGTGGGCCCATACTTTCTATTGTCAGACCAACTATCTTTGTAACCTTACCATTTCTGTTGAAGTAGGTTTTATCAGCAAGTTGTCTGTATTTATCAAGATCATAGGTTTGTAGCATTAAACCACCTCATCGTACAAGGGATATCAAATCTCTTATGAGATTGTCAAGCTGCGCGCCGAAACCACATTCAAAAACACCCGTATCAGTAACAATAGTGCAATGGTCTTCCTCTATGGACGAATCGGAAACTATATCAAGCTTGATTCCCTCTCCGACACGTTCTATTATTTCATCCTTGTGATTTTCAACATAGTCTTTTTGAGATTCGGAAACATGAATTTCAAATGATGTAGCTTTTTCTATATTCATCACGGCATTATTTATAAGATAAAGCAGCAAATCTCTTTTTCCGGAAAACTGCACTCTGAAAACCTTATCAATAACACCAAGAATGACATCGAGCAAATGCGGTTCAAGCTCTGTCATCTCATTTTCGTATTTCGCTTCAAGTTCTGCTTCTCGTCCATCCAGCTCAGCGAGTTTATCATCGAATTCCTTAGAACCGTTCTCATAGCCGTCGCTGTAGCCGGCATCTCTGCCCTCTGCAAGGCCTTTCTCGTAGGCATCATTTCTGATTTGCTCTGCGTTTGCATTTGCCTCTGCTACGATTTGTTCAGCCTGTGCTCTGGCGTCAGCTAATATACGTTCCGCTTCCTCATCAATATCACGGTGCGAAACTTCCTCTACGGCTTCTTCAGGAATATCCGTCTCAACTTTATCTTCTTCAACGGACAACTGATCCTTGTACATTCTCTGCAGCATCTCGTCCAAAGCTGCATTTGAATTGATAACTCTTACCGGTCTGCCGGATTTGTCAGTTGGAATGTTATTCTTATTAAGCAATAATCTCGTCTCCTCCGCCACGTGAAATAACAATCTCTGAAGCATCCTCGAGACGTCTTATAACGTTTACTATCTTCTGCTGTGCTTCCTCCACGTCTTTCATACGAACAGGTCCCATGAAATCCATGTCTTCTTTTATCATCTCTGCAAGACGCTTTGAAAGGTTCTTCAAGATGACATTCTGAACCTCCTCGTTTGCACCCTTAAGGGCGATAGCAAGGTCAGAGTTCTCAACATCTCTAAGCACACGCTGAATAGCACGATCGTCCAGAAGAAGGATATCCTCGAATACGAACATCTTCTTTCTGATTTCGTCTGCGAGTTCCGGAACCTCGATTTCCAAAGATTCCATAATATGTTTCTCTGTAGAACGGTCTACCGTATTCAAAATGTTTACAACCGAATCTACGCCACCGACAATTGTGTAATCCTGGTTGATGAGTGATGAAAGCTTTCTTTCAAGAACCGACTCAACCTCTTTGATAACATCCGGCGATGTTCTGTCCATTGTCGCAATTCTCTTTGCAACATCCGCCTGTACCTCAGGCGTAAGCGAGCCCAAAATCATGGCAGCCTGATTTGCCGGAAGATAAGAAAGAATCATGGCGATGGTCTGTGGATGCTCGTCCTGGATAAAGTTCAATATCTGAGCAGGATCTGTCTTTCGAATAAACTCGAACGGACGCACCTGAAGTGATGCAGTAAGTTTTGCAAGAACGCCCTGAGCGCGCTCGGCTCCAAGAGATTTCTCCAAGAGTTCCTTTGCGTATCCGATACCACCCTCTGCAATGTACTGCTGAGCGAGACATACCTGATAAAACTCGTTTAAGATTTCCTCTTTTACCTGAGGAGACACGCTTCTCGTATTGGCTATCTCAAGCGTCAATTCTTCAATTTCTTCTTCTTTCAAATGTTTAAAGATATCCGCCGACCTCTCCGGTCCCAATGCAATCAGCAAAACTGCGGCCTTTTGTAATCCTGTAAGATCCTCGGTAGCCATCTCTCAATTACTCCCACTCTTCATTCAGCCAGTTCCTAAGCAGCGATGCTGCCGCCTCCGGATTTTCCTGGACAAAGTTTTCTATAAGAACTCTGGTTTCGGACTTCTCTGTATAACCAATGTCCTCCAGTGATTCTTCCTCGTTGTCTCTTGTAGCTTCCAAGAGATTTTCTACTGACAACTCAGGTTCAACCTCTTCGGTCTCAACCTTTCTCGTGCTCCTGAATACAACAAATCCGAGTAAGCCGAAGATAAGTACTGCAAGCACAAGCATCAGATAATCTGTAAGCTCTCTTCCGCTGCTTGTTGAACGTTTAAATACCGGGCTGTCATAAGCAATGATAGAAATATTTTCGGTCGAAATACCTGTGGCATTCGAAATCATTGCATAAAGGTCCTCGTCAACCTCTGTCTTTACTCTCTCTGAATTGGCTGCTATGTATTCATCAAAGGTCATGCTGTCCAACGCACCGGATGCCTTAAGTGTATCCTCGTCGTAGATAACATAGCTTGTGGCAACGACTGAAATGGATGAACTCTCATAATTGACGCTTCCACCGTTGCTCTCTTTTTCGGTTATTTCCTCACTCGGAACATAATCACTGTTCGTCTCTGTCACGCTCGACTTTGTGACATTCTCATCCTCAAGAGTATAAGAAGTATCATCATTTGAATCGGTACCCGGAGTACCGCTGACTCCACCTGTACTCTCGGACTCATAGGTGCTCTGGCTGTCCAGATATCCCTGAGTCTGACCTTCATCAACATAGTAATGATGATTTACATACTTGCTGGTATCAAAATCCATGACGAGATTTAATCCAACCTCTACATTGTCATAGACATCTGTGCCGAGCATAACATCTCTTACTTCGCTCTTTACAAGGCTTTCCGTCTTCTGCTGTAAAGAAAGCTGAGTGCTGGCGGTACCTATGGAAGAAGACTCATCTCCGCCTGAGAAAAGAACATTTCCGTCCGAATCAAGAATAAGAATGCTCTTTGTGTCGTCGTTGCCAATCTCTGTGGCAACAAACTGAGCGATTCCCATTGCCTGGTCCTCAGCCATCTCTCCGTCAAGTGTAAGGATGATACTCGCATATGAATCCTTGTCTCTCTGTATAATTGTTCCGTCATCCTCAGGTATTGAGAGGGAAACGGATGCACTTTTTACGTTTGAAAGAACAGTGAGCTGTTTCGCAAATTTATCTTCCAGATAAGCCTGATATTTCTTAGTCTTATCCGATTCGGTGGAACTGAATCCACCCTCAAAAACCTTTTCAATGCTGTATCCTTCTGTGGCAATCTCATTTGAGCCCAAAAGAATTGATGCATCGGCCTCGTTCTTCTCCTCCACCGAGAAAGTCATACCGTCACTAGTCACCTGATAAGGTATGGAATTATCTTCCAACAAAGTTTTTACACTCTGTGCTTCGGTGGCGTTGTTACATGTTACAAGCGGTACATATGTCGGTCTTGAAACAACGAATCCCAATATAGCCAAGGTGGTAATAAACACTGCCACCACGCCGACAAGAATGATTTTCTGTCTTCTGGTAAAGTGATTCCACCAATCACGAATTCTGTTTAAAATATTTTGAACTCTCTCCGGCATACTTAACCGTCCCCATTCCTAACTAAAACTAAATATTCATGTTCATAATACTGTTATATGCTTCTATAACGCGGTCTCTAACCGCAACAGTATACTGAAGTGTGATATTGGCTTTCTGCTGTGCAATAGCCAAATCATGTGTGTTTGTAGACTCTCCGAGTGCAAACTGAATTTCAGCCTGCTCTGCAGCATTCTGATAATCATTTGTATTGTTTATCAAATTGATGGAAGTCTGCAAAACAGATGCAAAATCATCGTTCTCCTCAACCTGTGTAAGCGGATTGTTCTCAGCAAACTGCTTAATGTAATTTGAGGAGACATTTGTTAATGCTGTAATATCCATAATCGGTCACCTCTGATGTCAGTTTTATGAATTACCAATATTTATGCCCGCCTGAGCTATTGCCTTGCTGGTATTGAATGCAGTGACATTCGCCTCGTAAGCACGGCTGG
>JAILLZ010000170.1 GCA_024692885.1 Lachnospiraceae bacterium
CCTTCTTTTACATCAAAAGAAATCTCATCGATAGCCTTTGTCAGGCTCGATTTGTTTCCGTAATATTTTTCAATCTGTTCTACCTTAAGTAATTCCATAAGATGTTCCTCCTTCAATTCCTTACAAGCTACACTTTAATGTAATTTCAAAAGGTAGTCGCAATTCTTATATTACTTAACATTACAAAAATGTAAGATTAAACCTTGTATACTCATCGCGTCGTGATTCGCAATCTATCTTTATTCCAAGGCAGTTACACATGTTCTTAACTATATAAAGCCCCATTCCCGTGGCTTTCGATTCCTCATGTCCGTTTGTTCCGGTAAAGGATTTTTCAAAAATGTAAGGAATATCTTCTGCCGCAATTCCCTTTCCGTTATCCTCAAAATGAAGTATCGTCTTTTTGCCTTCGACTTCCGCTGACACTCTTATACTCAATGCTCTGTCGTTTGCGGCATACTTCATGCTGTTTGACATGAGCTGTCCCAAAATATACTCAAGCCATTTTCCATCTGTCATAACGCACGCATTCAGGTTTTCTGTTTCGAGAGAAACATTCTGCTCCAAAAGAGCATCTTTGTTTTTTAGAGCCACATTCGAAAATACTTTTTTTAACGGGATTTCTTTTATAATAAAATCCTTCCCCGCATCTTCACTTCTTGCATAAAACAAAACATTTTCTATATCGTCGTCCACACGTTTAAGCTGGCTTACCATCCTCTCATCCGAGTCAGGATTGTTCCTGCACATAAGCCTCATTGTTGCTATCGGAATCTTTACTTCATGAACCCAAATCTCTATGTACTCGCGGAATTCCCTGTTTTGTCTTCTGTACTCAGCCACCTGCTCCGCCATGGATTTGTTGCACTCAAAAAGGGAATCATAGAAAATCTTTCCATCAAGAAACTCCGGTGTTTTTACCATCTCTGTAACAAGGTATTTCTTATCAAGCCCCTGCAATGAATTTTCGAAACTGTCATAGAAACCTTTTCTTTTAATGAAATCGTAAACGGTAACTACTATCTCGACTGCAACTGCGATAAATACTATCGTCCCAATCGCCTGAAAATCGGTCTTAAAAACATATAAAAACAAAACCACTATCATAAGTGCAACCAGCCTGATTGCGTATACAGCGATTTTGTCCCTCAAATAATCTCTCAATGTCATTTCAATACATACCCCTGCTTTTTTCTGGTCTCTATGGAATCTTCCAATCCAAGCTCAGCGAGCTTGTTTCTCAATCTGCTTATGTTAACTGACAAAGCATTGTCATTTACAAATTCGTCATTGTTCCAAAGCACCGTCATTAGATCATCTCGTGACACAATCTCTCCCTCATGATCCAAAAGCATCTGGAAAATAAGCATCTCGTTCTTTGTGAGCACCTGCTCCTTATCACCTTTAACTAAGCTTCCGCTTACGCTGCTAACCTGAATATCCTTGTACATCCTTGTTTGAGAAGTTTTTGAACTTCTTTTTAATACAGCAGATATATGAAGTAAAAGAATCGTCGGATTGCATGGCTTGGTGACATAATCGTCCGCACCATAGCTCATGGAAAGCACCTCATCCACCTCACCTGTACGGCTGGTCAGCATTATGACAGGCGTCTCTTTTTTCTTTCTAAACTCTCTCAGAATAACTTCGCCGTTTTCTCCGGGAAGTCCGATATCCAACAAAATAAGGTCAGAATCGTCCGCTAACATCTGCCCCACTACATCATTAAACTCTTTTATACATTTAACCCCGTATCCTGAATTGCTCAAAAAAAGAGACAATTCCTTTGCCAGGCTTTTGTCGTCCTCTATGATAAGTATTTTTTCCACTACTTCCTCCAAATATAGTAATAATTTCTGAAAACACTATACAGAAGTTTTAATTTACGAAATATGGGAAATATGATACAGTTTTATCATATAGTAGATTAAATACTGCGTATTTTTTACGTCAAATCTGACATATAACAAACGACAATTTAAAAGGAGGATATATCGTGCAGGTAACAGTTGGTAAATCAAAAGCCGCTGACGCAAATGCGGCTGTAAAAGAAGCTACGGCAAAGATTACATCACCTAAGGGATTGCTTTTCCAATCATCCTTCGAGCATATCGAAGAAGTATCACGACTGCTTTCGGAAAAATACCCTGATGTACCTTTAATCGGAACAGGTGCCACATCTTACATCGAATCGGATGCTACAGACAAGATTCTTGTGGTTGTTGGCTTCGGTGAAGGCTCCACATTAAAGGCCGGTGTACTGAGACACCTTTCATCCACCCCTTTGTATGACATTATGTCTTTGGAAAAAGCTGTTTCGGATATCCATCCGGGTCAGAGCGATACAGTTTGTTTGGAATACTGTACCAATGATGAGGAGCGCTTGGTAACATCCATGAATGTGGCGCTTGAACACACAGGAGTTACCATAGTTGGCGGAACTGTCTTTGGAACTCCGGCCGGAAAAGATAGCATGGTTTGCGTAAATGGAAAACTATACAAAGACGCATGTGCATGGCTTGTTGTAAAAAACAATACAGGAAAAATCAGAACATATTCGGAAAACATCTATGCTGTTCCTGATAACGCAAGAACACACGTTGCAACCAAAGTTGATCTGCAGACAAAAGAGCTGATAACTCTGGATAACAGACCTGCTGCAGATGTATATGCTGATGAGCTTGGACTCAGTCGTAGCGGAATCGTTGACAATGTATTTCAGAATCCGCTGGGACGTATCGTCGGAGAAGACACATATATTATTTCCCAGTACGATGTCACTCCAAGTGGCGGTCTTATGAACTACAAAAAGGTCATGGAAAACGACACCATCTGTTTCCTTGAATTGCTGGATTACAGAGAAATAAATGATCGCACTCGCTCTCGTATCAAATCAGAGAACAACCACATCTCATTTATTTTCTCAGTGAACTGCATTTACCGTCATCTGTTCTTCACTAATGAGAACTATTTGGGAACTCTTCTTTCTGATATGGCTTCACTTGGCAACCATGTGGGAGTAGTCGGAGGAGGAGAACAATATAAGAGACAGCATGTAAACCAGACTTTGGTCTGCGCTGTATTTGAATAACAGTATCGGGGGTAAAAAGAATGTTTTGGAATAAAAAAGTTGAAGAAAAACCGGTTGTTAAACCTACCGTGGTTTCCCGTACATTAAAAGATCAACTGGCTCCTCTCCGTGAGGTTGGACGTTTTGCGATAGAGCAGAAGGATAAACTTCAAGCTGAAGAGACAGTCACAATAGAAGGAATCGAGACAATTCAGGATTCATTTGGACTTGTGCAGGAAAAATACGGAAACATAACTGACAGTGTAGAAAGCTTTCAGCAACAGTTTGGTTCTATCCGCGAGGTAATAGACCATTTCGAAAACATCATAAATGAATTGATGGAGACAGCTGACAACTCAAATGCCGGCATGAGAAAAGTCGACGAGAGCTCAAATTCTGTATCCGACACCATCAACATGATGCAAGGTGTATTTGATGAGTTCCAGAAAAGCTTTGATGATATCAAAGATAAGGTAAATCAGATAAACAACTTTGCTTCACAGACAAACCTTTTGGCACTTAATGCTTCTATCGAAGCAGCCCGTGCCGGTGAAGCCGGAAAAGGATTTGCCGTTGTTGCTACCGAAGTAAATGCCCTTTCGCAGGAAATCAAATCACTCATCAGTGAGATAGACGGAAGCATGGCTGAACTTCTTGAAAACAACAACCGACTTGTACGCTCTCTCGACGACACCAGGGCAGCAATCGATGAGTCACACAAACGCATCTCTGAGACCGAGGAAGTAATCAATTCCATCCGGCAGGTTGCCGATAATGTGCGCGACGAAGGTGAGCAGATGAGCGTTGTTATCAGCGCATGTGATGAGGATATTGAAAATGTATCCAGCAACATATTGGAATCAAAAGAATACTTCGACAACGTTGCTACAAACGTCGTAGATCTCAAGAACAAGATTACCATGAAGGGTTACATGTTCGAGGACATGAACAATGTACTTGAGCAGATTTCTCCGTTGGTTGATCGAATTGTTAGTGAGGAATAAGGCAATCGAGTAGGAGAAAATGTCTCATTATAGAGACATTTTCGACCTCTCACACCACCGTACGTACGGTTCCGTATACGGCGGTTCAATCAACTTAACAAGTAACACATCTTTCGGTGTAGTAATCTAACATTGAGACTAATC
>JAILLZ010000176.1 GCA_024692885.1 Lachnospiraceae bacterium
TATAGATGCCACATTGGTTAATGCCCGTTTTACAAAACCGCTTGATACTGAAATGCTTACTTCTCTTGCAAAAGAGCATAAGCTCGTTGTCACCATGGAAGAGAATGTTATAAAAGGCGGTTTGGGTGAAGCTGTTCTTGATTATTACAACAGCGAGAAAATAAATACACCGGTCGAGATAGTTGCCCTCGAGGATGACTATGTAGAACACGGTAATGTGGATATTTTAAGAAAAGAGCTCGGCATAGATTCCGAATCGATTGTTGAGAAGATATTAAAGAGATTATGAAAGAAAGATTAGATATTTTACTTGTAAACAAAGGTCTTGCACCTTCCAGAGAAAAGGCTAAAACATTGATCATGGAGGGAAATGTTTTTGTCAATAATGAAAGGGAGGACAAGGCGGGCTCCACCTTCGATGTGGACAGCGTGATTGAGATTCACGGAAATACATTGAAATATGTCAGCCGTGGTGGTTTTAAGCTTGAAAAGGCCATGGAATCCTTCGGCTTGGAATTAAATGATAAGGTATGCATGGACATCGGAGCCTCAACAGGTGGCTTTACCGATTGTATGTTGCAAAATGGAGCAAGCAAAGTTTTTTCCGTTGATGTAGGAAGAGGACAGTTCGCTTGGAAGCTCAGAAATGATCCAAGAGTTGTCTGTATGGAAAAGACCAATATCCGTTATGTCACAACGGAAGACACTGGAGTAAAGCTTGATTTTGCATCATGTGACGCGTCTTTTATATCACTCACAAAAGTGCTTCCGGTGGCTTTTGAACTTCTTAATGATGAAGGCGAGATGGTCTGCTTAATCAAGCCTCAGTTTGAAGCAGGAAGAGAAAAAGTCGGCAAAAAGGGAGTAGTTAAAGATCCTCTTGTACACGAGGAAGTAATAAACAAAGTGTTGGATTTTTCCAAAGACTTGGGATTCTTTATTTCAGGATTGGATTTCTCCCCTATAAAAGGACCTGAAGGAAATATTGAATACCTGGTTTATTTGACAAAAGTTAAAAAGTCGGATGAAGAATGGGATGTTCCGGCTCTTGTATCAAAGTCTCACGGAGAATTGGATAAATAATGAAAAACTTTTTTATAATAGCCAACGGTTATACGGACAAAGATTTTACCGTAGCAAACGATTTGGACAGATACATTAAAGAAAAAGGTGCAGTATCCCATGTTTGTAAGCCAAAATCATCACCGGACTGCAGTGTAGATATAGCCTCGGAGGACGTTCCATTGGAATGTGAGTGCATACTTGTGCTGGGTGGTGACGGTACACTTATACGTACATCGGGTGCTTTGGCATCACTTAACATTCCTTTTGTTGGGGTTAATCTTGGACATCTGGGATATCTCTGCGAATTGGATACAAATAAGGTTTATGAGGCAATAGACAGAATTCTCATAGATGATTTCTTTATCGAAGAGCGAATGATGCTTCACGGTAAGAGCAATGCATGTCAAAATATGCGATATGCCATCAATGATATTGTTATCGGACGCAAGAATTCAATATCGATGATTGCCTTAAAGGTTTCAGTTAACGGTGAATTTTTAACAACCTTTGAGTGTGATGGAATTGTTATAGCCACACCGACAGGTTCCACAGGATACAGCATGTCGGCAGGAGGACCGATTGTTGAGCCTACAGCGGACTTGCTTTTGCTCAATCCTTTGAATGAGCACAGGCTCAATTCAAAATGTCTTGTTTTGGACAGACATTCAGATATAGAGGTGCAGATAATTCCAAGAAGACAGGATGGCGAAGAACATGCTTCCGTTATTTGCGACGGAGTTGAAAAGGGCGAACTAAAACCTGATGATAAGCTTGTTATAAGACGCGCAGGTACGCATGTCAGAATATTAAAATTCAGTAACGTAACCTTCTTGGAAACTCTGAGAAGGAAAATGGAAAAATAGGAGGTCATATGAAAACTCTACGACAGGTTAAGATTCTGGAGCTCATAAAGAACAAAGACATCGAGACACAGGACGAGCTTTCGGCTCTTTTGGAGGAGGAAGGCTATCATGTGACTCAGGCAACTGTATCCAGAGACATCAGAGAACTTAAGCTAACTAAGGTTGCACTTAGCAACGGAAAACAGAAATATGTTTCCATATTCGACACCCCTGATGATATGAAGGAAAAATACACAAGAATATTCAGGGACGGATTCCTTTCGATGGATATGGCGGAAAATATTCTTGTTATTAAAACCGTATCGGGTATGGCAATGGCGCTTGCAGCTTCTCTTGAAGCCATGGATTACAGCGAGATAGTAGGATGTATTGCAGGTGACGATACGATTTTTGTTGCGGTACGTCGTGTTGAAGACACACCTGTTCTTATGAACAAACTCAGAAAACTTGTGGACAGTAAGTAATACTTTTCCGGTCTTTGGTAGAGAGAAAAGGAGAAGAAATGTTACAGGGTTTACATGTTAAAAATTTTGCTTTGATTGATGAACTTGAAGTTGATTTCAGTGAAGGATTGAATATTCTTTCCGGTGAGACCGGAGCGGGAAAATCGATAATTCTGGGTTCCATTAATTTTTGCTTGGGAGAGAAATTCTCTAAGGAAATGATTAAGGATGATGAATCGTTTTCTTTGGTAGAACTTATATTTTCAATTGATTCGGAAGAAGTAAGAAAGTCTCTTGAAGAACTTGAGATTTATGCTGAAGATGAGCTTATCATAAGCAGGAAACTCACTATGGGAAGGAGTAGCTCAAAGATTAATTCGGAAACCGTTCCGATAACCAAAGTAAAAGAGGTTGCTGAGCTTTTAATCAATATTCATGGTCAAAATGAATCACAGGTGCTACAGAACACAAAGAAACATCTTGAAATTTTAGATGCGTTCGGAGGACGTGAACTTGATGAATTGAAAGAAGCCATGGAAGAGGCTTATCACGAATACAAATCGGCAAAAGGTCGCTTGGATGAACTGGAAGCAGACGGAAAGTCCAGAGAGCGCGAGATGTCTTTTCTTGAGTTTGAGATAGCGGAGATTGAGGATGCTTCATTAAAGACCGGTGAGGACGATGAATTGGAAGATGAGTATAAGCATCTTCAAAATTGGCAGAAAATCTGTGATGGTATGAATAAAGCCCACTCAGAAACAGGTGGAGCAAATGACTGCGCAGCTGATCGTATTTCATATGCCCTAAAAGAGCTTTCAGCAGTATCATCATACGATGAAAAGGCTTCTCAATGCTATGATATGTTGCAGGATATAGAATCTCTTCTCACGGATTTCAATCGAGAGATATCTTCATATTTAAGCGACACGGAATTCGATGAAGAAAGATTCAATCAGATAGAGAACCGTTTAAATCTTATCAACCGATTAAAATCAAAATACGGAGATTCGATTGACACTATACTTGGCGAGCTCGAAAACAAAAAGAAAAGACTCGACTTGTTTGTAAATATTGAGGCGGAGTATGACAAGGCAAAAGTTGCTTTGGATTCTGCGTTTGGAAAGATGAAGTCCGTTGAATCAAAACTGCATGATAAGCGTGCAGAGGTTGCTACATTATTTGAGAAGGAACTCATTGAGGCTTTAAATGACTTAAACTTTTCTTCAATAGATTTCAAAGTAAATATAGATCGAACAGATCATTATCAGATAAACGGATGCGACAACGTGGAATTTTATATTTCCACAAATACCGGCGAAAAGCTAAAACCTTTAAACAAAGTCGCCTCAGGCGGTGAGTTGTCAAGAATCATGCTTGCGATAAAGACTTTGCAGGCGGATAAAGACAGAACCGGTACGATGATATTCGACGAGATAGATGCCGGTATAAGCGGAAAGACCGCACAGATGGTTGCAAAAAAGCTTCATCTTTTGGCAAGATTTCATCAGATTGTCTGCATTACTCATTTGCCACAGATTGCGGCAATGGAAGACAGCCATTATTTGATTGAAAAACAGGTTAAGGACGGACACTCCATTACAACAATTAAACCTCTTGACGAAGACGAGAGTAACCTCGAGATATCAAGAATGGTTGGTGGAATTGATGTCACGGATGCAGCGTTAAATAATGCCAGAGAATTGAAGGCTTTGGCAACGGAGTATAAAAAGGGAGTATAAAAAGGAGTTTATTAGGTTATCAGGGGGGACAAACAATGACAAACGTTTTGATTGCAACATCGGAAGCTGTACCATTTATCAAAACCGGAGGATTGGCAGATGTTACGGGTTCTTTGCCTAAATATCTTGACAAATCCAAATATGATGTTAGGGTTATTATTCCAAAATACCAGTGCATCAATAAGGAATTGGTTGGTACTCTGAAGTATGTTAAGGAATTTCACATCAGTCTCAGCTGGCGTGATCAGTATGTTGGTTTATATGAAGCCGAATATGATGGAATTCACTTTTACTTTATTGATAATCAATTCTATTTCAGCGGAGATAAGCCATACAGTGCAATTTATCAGGATGCGGAGAAGTTTGCTTATTTTGATAAGGCTGTTCTGGATTCAATCAAAGCAATCGGATTTAAGCCTGATATTATACATTGTAATGATTGGCAGACAGGACTCATTCCTGTTTTCCTAAAAGAGGCATATACTCAGGACCCTTTTTATAAGAATATCAAATGTGTATATTCCATTCATAACATGAAGTTTCAGGGAAGATGGAGACTTGATGAAGTACGTGATGTAACAGGACTTCCGGATGTTGCTTTTACAAATAAGATTTTGGAGAGCTACAGCGAAGCGAATTATCTTAAAGGTGGAATTGTCTGCTCCGAGGCAGTTACCACAGTAAGCCCTACTTATGCTGAAGAAATCACTACTCCTATGGGAGGAGAAGGCCTTGACGGCGTAATGCGTGAAGTGAAGGACAAGGGAAAGCTTTACGGCATACTAAACGGTATCGATTATTCAAAGAATAATCCTGAAACCGACGAGGATATTGACTTTAATTATACTTCAAGAAATGTTAAGTCAATGAAAGCAAAGAATAAAAAAGCTCTTCAGAAAGAACTGTCACTTCCTGAGGATTCTAAAGTATTTTTGATCGGAATAGTTTCAAGACTTACAGATCAGAAAGGTTTTGATTTGCTTGCATACATACTTTATGAATTCCT
>JAILLZ010000196.1 GCA_024692885.1 Lachnospiraceae bacterium
TGCATTTGTTGAAAGACGTTTTCCTGAATATACGATACCCGATATTGATTATGTGGCAAGATATAGCTTCACAGTCTTAGATGAAATTAGAAAGTTTCCGGGATTTGAGAATGATGGCTTACGATATGTTGAACAGGAATACAGAATCAATCCATCAATGACAAAAAAGGAAGTCGAAAGTATTAGGAAGAATCGAAATACTGATGTTGAATCGATAGAATTAAAGTTCAATGTAAGTCGAGATGATTACAATAAGCTACTGAGTATTTGTAACGAGAATAACTTGAGCTTTTATGATCTGATAATAAAAGGTACCATTGAAATGTACCAAAATTAAGATCAGTGATTTATGCTTGTCAAATGTATTTTGCGCAAGGGCTTGCAATACTAAGCGGATGTAAAAGATTAGGCGGTTATAAAAAAAGGTACATGGCTAGGTACATGGTAAGGTACCCGGTATATGTTGATGCTGCAAACCTCCTTTTTTCAGTATTTCCGGGAGTGGGAAATCGGTTCAAGTCCCATTTCCTGCATTATTTTTTTGAAAAACGGAGCTGCGAAACATATTTCGCAACTCCGTTTTTGTATTCATATAATGCTCTTTATTGACTGTCTTTATTGTTTCCTAACTCTTCACACGTTCTCAGCAATTCTTCCCGTTCGATATGCGCTCAACAGTTCTTCAAGTTCTGCAATTGTGGCCTTTATGTCCTTACCAATATCTGTATCAGCCACTGTTTTTCGACGCTCAACATGCTGTACCAGGACAGTGTCCGAGTGAATATCACTTCCCTTTTCCACAGCTTTCTCTACAGACTCAAACGGCTCATGGGCCGCAAGCAAAAATCCGTAAGAGTTGTATGTCAATGTGTAACCGGCTATTCCTGTCTTAGGCTGATATGCTTTGGAGAAACCGCCGTCTATCACTATAAGCCTTCCGCCGCACTTTACAGGGAGTTCTCCCTTCTTGGCCTCAACCGGCACATGACCGTTTATGATACGTCCTTCTTTTATGTCCAGCCCGAACTCTTCCAGTATCATGGATACCGTCTCATCCTTGTCATACCAGTCATAGTAAGGATTTTTCTTCTCCTCATGGGTCTCTTTTTCGGCTATGAAATATCTTTCAAATGTAGCCATCTTATCTTTACCGAATACAGGAGAATTTGCGTGACACCAGGTATACCAGAGCATGTCAGCTCCGTTTTCCCTTTCCTCTTTGTCCACTGAGTAATAGGCTTTTCTTAAAACCTGCTCAAGCGCATCATAGAGTTGCTTTCCCTTGTATTTCTTTCCACAGATTTCTACCTCTTTCAGTCTGCCATCATCATTCAATGGAACGCATCCGTGAAACATGAGATTGTTGTTGTAGGTCTTGTACAATCCGCCCTTGCTGTATAAAAATCTCACATGTTCCTGAAGTTTTTCGCACTTCACAAAGCCTGTCTTAAGCTTTTCCATGACCTCAGCTTCCTCCTTTGAGAGGGCATAAGGATCATCAGGATTTAGTGTCGGGAAGTTTGTGTCAAGCAAGGCATACTCTTTTCCGCCCACATTTACAACTCCTTTTTCAAGATTCATCTTATCTAAAAGAAGCCTGTCCTCCATGTGAAACTCCGAATGTCGCTTTATAAGCTGTCCCTCCACTTTAAACTGGATGACTGCCATAGCCTTATGCATCTTCCTGTCAAACATCGCGTTTGAGATGTCGTACTCGCCCTCCCTGTAGTGGAGCTTGAAGCATTCACACGGATCATCCCTGTAGGTGTCCATGGCAAATTTAAAGAGTGGCAAAAGATTTATTCCGTATCCATCCTCCAAAATATCGAGGTTTCCGTATCTCGCGGAGAATCTCAGCACAGTAGCGATGCAGGCCATGTTTCCCGTGGCTGCTCCCATCCAGACAACATCATGATTCCCCCACTGAATATCAACATTGTGATGGTTCATCAGAACGTCCATACAGATGTGAGGTCCCGGTCCCCTGTCGTAAATATCACCAACTATGTGAAGATGATCCACAACAAACCTGCTTATAAGTGCAGACAAAGCCTCTATGAGTTCCGGTGCTTTCCCTATCCTAATCACGGTATGAATAATCTCGTTGAAATATGCCTCCTGGTCACTGTAATCCCTGCGCCCCGTGATGAGTTCCTCAATGACATAGGCAAAATCTTTTGGAAGTGCTTTTCTAACCTTTGATCTCGTGTATTTGCTGGCTGCTGCCTTGCACACCTGGATAAGCCTGTTTATCATGACGGCATACCAGTCGTCCATGTTTTCGCCGCTGTCTCTGATAAGGCTTATCCTCTCCTTCGGATAATAAATAAGCGTTGCCAAATCCTGTTTTTCTTTCTCTGAGAGTATGTTTCCAAACTCCTCATCAATCTTTCTTTTTACAGCTCCCGAGCCGTTTTTCAAGACGTGCGCAAACTGCTCGTGCTCGCCGTGAATATCCGAAAGATAGTGTTCCGTGGCTTTCGGCAGACTCAATATGGATTGCAGATTGATGATTTCCGTAGCCGTTGTCGCCACGTTCGGAAACTGTTTTGAAAGAATCCTTAGGTAATGTTCTTTTTCAACCCCCATAATACCTTCTCCTTATCATACCTTTTATGTTTTTCAGTCGACCCTGTTCTTGATGCCGTCAAATCTATTGATGATTCCGTTAAGAGTTTCTGCTCTTATCGTCCAGCATATCGAAAAAATAATTCTTTTGTTCACTCACGTCTTTATTTCCGTTAAAGTCGTTCATTATACCCTTGGAAGCGGCATTTACCTCCCGCTCCAATTCTCTCGCCGAGAGCAAAAGGCACCCCTGACCTCTTATTATTATCTGCTCGATGCCGTCCGATGTTGCCACTGTCACCTTGTATTTTTTCCCATATTCATGGGCAAACTTTTCTATGTACTGATCGGCAGTTTCGGCTTCTTTTGTAAAAACCACGTGAATGTTGTTGTAGTCGTAGATTTCCGTAGGATGCTCCCTGAGGCGATATGCATCAAAGACAACGATGATATTTATGCCCTTTATCCCCTGATAATTTGACATAATATCGAGAAGCCTTCCTCTAGCCCCATCCACAGTGGTATTTGCCAAATCTTTAAGCTCATCCCACGCAAAAATGATATTGTATCCATCCACCAAAAGGTACTCTTCTCTCTTAAAGTTCCTGATTCTCTCCGGCACATTTCCCCCGGAACGTGCTGTGTCAAACGAAGAATCATGGCTCTTCTTCCATTTATTCTTTTTTGCGTTCACATTGGAATAGGAAATGGAGTTTATTATGGAATCTATCTCATCGGTTCCGATGGCTATTTCCCCCGAGCCACCGTCTCTTTTAACCGGATACAGAGTTGCATCCTCGTCTACCTCTGTTTTCATCTTCTTGGTATAGGAATCAACATGGGCATACATCGGCACCAAATCCCAATCCACAGGGAATCCCGCACCGTGAGCGCAGAAGACGGAGGCAGAAGGATTTTCCAAATCTGCCATCGGGTCGTACATATTGTTTTGCAACACTTCCTCAGGATTGTGACAGATATCATATCCATCAGGAACAAGTGTGATGCTGCCGAGTCCTTTGGTGTACGACAAAATGTCTTTTTGATATCCCTGCATTGTGGAAACAGGTGCTACACCGCTAAGCACAGCTTTTTCAGGTGTTATTTCAGGTGTTCCGACTTTTCCCGACATTCTCTCTATGTCCGTCAATGCTCTTCCCACATACTCATCCGGAAGTTCAATCCTGAATCTGTAATAAGGTTCCAAAAGCACGCTGCGGGCACACATAAGTCCCTGACGAACCGCTCTGTAGGTAGCCTGTCTGAAATCTCCTCCCTCGGTATGCTTAAGATGTGAAGCCCCGGCAATAACGGTTATCTTTATATCCGTAATCGGGGAGCCCGTGAGCACACCCTTGTGTTCTCTCTCCCTGAGATGAGTCAAAATCAATCTCTGCCAGTTTTTCGCCAGAATATCTTCGCTGCAGTCGGTCTCAAATACAAGGCCGCTTCCTCTCTCAAGCGGTTCCATCAAAAGATGCACTTCTGCATAATGGCGCAACGGCTCAAAATGTCCAATTCCTATAACCTCATCCTCTATTGTCTCCTTGTAAAGGATGGTTCCTTCGGTAAATTCCACATCGAGGTCAAACCTCTTTTTCATCTCAACGGTTAAGATTTCGGTCTGAACCTCTCCCATGAGCTGCACCTGAATCTCTTTTGTCTTCTCGTTCCAAACCACATGAAGTTCGGGTTGTTCCTCCTCGATTTCCCTGAAAAAGGAAAGCACCTTAATCGGAGATAATCTTTCATCAAAAGAAGCTTTGTAGGTCAGCACCGGTTCAAGTGACATCACCGCTCCGCTTTCTTTCTCACCAAGTCCCATCCCCGGATAAGTGTCGTTCAACCCGGTCACCACGCACACTCCGCCTGCAAATACTTCATCCACGGTCTCAAATCTGTCTCCGGAATAAATCCTTATCTGGTTTACCTTTTCTCCCGTTTCCTCTATTGTGCTTCGAACCTTAAGAGAGCCTCCGGTGACTTTCATATGGGTCTGTCTTACGCCTTTAGCATCCCTTGAAATCTTAAACACCCTTGCGGAGAATTCATCATCGTATTTCTTTGGGCGAATAAATCTGTTGAGGCTGTCGATTAATTCCGAGACGCCTTCAAGTTTTAAAGCCGAACCGAATAATACCGGGAAAACTTTTCTGTCCGCTATCAGAGATGCGATTGTGTCATCGGAGAGTTTTCCTTCGCCGAGGAACTCGTCCAAAGCGACCTCGTCCGCCATAGCAATCTCTTCGAAACACGCGGACTTATCCTCCAAATCATGATGTGATTCGCTATCTTCATTCAAATATCTGTCCGAATCGAAAATGCCGGAAAAAGCAACACACTCCGGATTCAGTTCTTTCTTAAGCTCGGCTAAGATCTTTGAACCACTCATCCCCGGCTGATCCATCTTATTTACAAATATAAAAACAGGAACATTGTAGCGTTCCAACAACTGCCACAATGTCCTGGTATGTCCCTGCACTCCGTCCGCTGCGGAAACGATGAGGATGGCATAATCCAGGCAATAAAGTGCCCTCTCCATCTCCACCGAAAAATCCACGTGTCCCGGAGTATCCAGCAAAGTCAATATAAAATTATCTGTTTCAAGTCTGGCCTGCTTCGTGTATATGGTAATACCGCGTTCTCTCTCCTGCTCATCCGTATCCAGATGCGCATTTCCATGGTCGACCCTGCCCATTTCACGAATGGACTTTGTCTCATATAAAAGTGCTTCAGAGAGTGTGGTTTTACCTGCATCCACGTGAGCAAGCACTGCCATCGTTATATCCTGTTTCATATTCTCAAACCGTTTATTCTACACGTATTTTCTTATGAACTGCTCCGGTGTGAGCGGTTTGTCATAGAGATAGCCCTGAGCCACGTCCACTCCACAGCTTTGAACTGCGATGGCCTCAGTATCTTTTTCCACGCCTTCCGCACAAACAGTTAATCCCAAAGTATCTCCCATCTCTTTGGTCATTTTTAGGAAGGATTGTTTGAAGTCGTCATCCTCTATGCCCTTTATGCAGCTTCTGTCGACTTTCAGCATGTTTATAGGCAACTCTCTGACATAGTTTATAGATGCAAATCCCACCCCGAAATCGTCGAGGGCAACCTTTGCTCCGGTCTTTCTGATTCTGGCAAGAATCCTCTTCATTCTGTCCAAATCGTTGACCGCAAGGCTTTCCGTAACCTCTATAACAAGGTTTTCAGCCGGAACATGTTTTTCTTTCAAAGCAGCTTCAATTCTGTCTGAAATATCGTTTTCCATAAGCTGGGTCACAGAGAGATTCACATGTACCACGAAATCGTCCCTTCCGGAGTCCATCCACTTACGGCAATTCTTTAAGGCTTCATTTAATACAAAATCACCCACAGGCTTCATGAGTCTCATGTACTCCAGCATAGGGATGAAATCATCCGGCGGGATGAATCCAAGTTCTCTGGAATTCCATCTGATGAGTGCCTCGGCTCCGAGCGTCTTTCCTTTGAGATTGCAGATCGGCTGATAGCACACGTCAAATTCGCTGAAGTTCTCGGATGCGGCTGACATGATGCTCTTTTCCATCTCTTTTCTGTAAAGGCCACCCTGCTCCATCGCATCGATGTAATACTCGTAGCTGTTTCTGCCATGTCGCTTTGCTTCAAAAAGCGCGATATCCGCCTTCTTCATAAGCTCAGTAGCAGTGACTCCGTCAGCCGGATAAACGGCGATTCCCATATTCATATAGCAATAATACGGCTTGCCTTTTATCATATACGGCTTATCAAAAGCCTGTTTTATATTCAAAAGAATCTCCGTGAGCATTGGATAATTATGATGATTTATGATGATGGAAAACTGTTCCATCCCCATAGAATAGCATGCATCCTCAAGCCCCGGAATTCTGGTGAGTGACCTCGACACTTCCTTCAAAAGCTCAGTGCCGGTCTCTCTTCCTATTCCCTCTTTCACTGCTCTGTAATCGTCCAAATCGAGATATATGATGGCTCCGGTGGTGTTGAGTTCTTCCGATTTTCTGATATTCTCACTCAGGTCATGCTCGAAACGCATACGATTGTACAAACCGGTGATGAAATCGTTGTTCGCCCTGCGCTCCATCTTCTGAACGTAAGCTTTTTTATCCGTGATTTCGTTTATGGTTGTAAGAAGTGCTCCCCTGCCGTCAACCCAGGTTATCTTCGAGTGAGTGGTTTCATACCACTTGTTTTGAACCGAATCAAAATACTCTGTCTCTCCGCTTTCACCATACTCACCCCCGGATAAAATACCGGTTCCCGGGTTCATATCTGTAAACGTTTTGTTTGTGAAAAGAACCTTCTTTGTTGTCGGATCGCTGACATATACCGCAATCGGAAGGTTGTTGATGATAGCCTCGAGCGACTTGAACGAACCTGCCAGAGAATTCTGTTTCACCTTCCTGTTCAGCACATTCTGAAGAACCTTCTTCATATCATTTGCAAATTTAATGTCCGCGATTGAGAAAATCCTGTTTTTATGAGGAACTATAATTGAAAAATACAGGCTGGTAACTCCCGAAACCTCTATAGGAAGGAAGATTCCCGCACTTATATCATATTCTCCGAAAAACTTTTCAAAGACCTCCGGAAGTATGGCATCCGATGAAAAAATGTAAGTTTTCCCAGTGAAAAACGGACATTCGTCCACGTGGAATTGCTCCGGAAGACGTTTCAAAGGATAAACACCGTTTTTATAATATGTAACCACTTCGGTTATATTGTCGGTGCCACGGCTTCTTTGAAGCAGTCCCATAAAAGGAACATCCAAATACTCCGCTCCGTGTTTCAAGATAGATGAAGCCACCTCTGCAAAAGTATCATCCACCTCATTGTCCTTTAATATCTCATTCATGGCCATGTGAAGTTTCACTTCTTTTTGAAGCTCCTCCATCCTGACCGACTCCGTCTTTATAGTCTCCATTGCGGAGAATTCCTGCTTTCTCACCTCAAAGTATTCCCTTGAGATTACTTCCAAAAGCTCAAGAGATGCGTAAAAAGCTTCCTCCGAAGTGGTTGGCATAAAATCAGGAAAATCTATTTCTTCGGACATTTTTTCCTTCAGAAATCCGATAACCGTCCAAAATGCCAGCGGTCTACCTTCCTGTCGCATCACTATTACGGCAAGTTTGACATAGTCCTTACCGATGTCTTCCTCGATTATACTCTCTAAAGACTGCTCCTCCACAAGCGCACCGAGTCTGACCAAAGTCTGACTTTCGAGAATATCCATCAGTATTTCCTGCTGGTTTCCCGAACCGTAAGCAGGAGTAAGAGGTGTCAAATCAGCTGCGAGACATTGGCAAAAAACATTGTTTGCACGGCAAAAACTCTCCTGCAGTTGCTTTAATACATTACTGTCAGGGCGCCAGCTGTTATTTGGTTTTCCTTTCAAATTCAAACTGTCCATAGCGATAACCTTTACTCATGAATCAATCAGTGATTCTTTCTGATAATAAATAGTCCAAATCCATCCTTCTCTCTGATAACGAATTCTTTTACAAGAGAAAGATTTTTCTTAAGTCTTAACTGCTTGAAGATAAAGCCCTTTTCATTGGAATAGAGGATCATCACGCCTTCAGGAGCAAGTATTTCGTCGCTCTTTTCAAAGAACCCGTCATAAAAAGCATCCTGTTCATCCTTGGTCTTTTTTCCTCTGACAGGCATATTTGCCACTATCTCATCAAAGAGATAATCATGTTTGAAATCAAGATAATCCCTGTGAATAAAGTTCACGGACAATCCTGCTGCCTTCACGTTTTCCTTAGCCTTATCTATTGCTTCCCCAAAAATATCTATGGCATATATCTCACG
>JAILLZ010000198.1 GCA_024692885.1 Lachnospiraceae bacterium
TCTTCTTGTCGAGCAGAACGCGAAAAAAGCGCTCACAATTGCCGACAGAGCCTACGTTCTTGAGACCGGAAACATAGTTCTTGACGGGAATGCAAAAGACCTTTTGAATAATGACGACATAAAGAAAGCATATCTCGGCGAATAAAAGAGAAAATCCAAATACAATAATGTCCGAGGATACCCTTGGACATTATTTTGTATTATAATAGAAAAAAACACGATGGGGGGATATTATGGAGAGGACAGTAATTACAATCGCAAGAGGATACGGAAGCGGCGGACGTACTTTGGGTATGAAGCTTGCCGAAAAACTTGGAGTTCCTTTCTATGACAGAGACCTTTTGAGAATGGCCTCCGAGGAAAGTGGAATCAACGAGGAACTTTTTGGACGAAACGATGAGAAACTCCAGAAAAATCCTCTTTTCAGAATAGCGAGAAAACATTACAAGGGCGAGGTTCTTCCACCAAGAGATGCGGATTTTGTATCAGATGACAACCTTTTCAATTATCAGGCAAAAGTCATCAGAGACCTTGCGGACACAGAGAGCTGTGTTATCATAGGAAGGTGTGCAGACTTCATTTTGGAAGACTACGATCACGTGATTAAACTTTACTTTTATGCGCCTGAGACGGACTGCATAAAGAGAGTTTTGGACATGTACGGCGGAACCGAAGCGGAGGCTGTAAAAAAGATACACCACCATGATAAATACAGGGCAGAGTATTATAAATATTACACCGGCAGAGATTGGAACGATGCGAGAAACTATGATTTCTGCCTGAACACAGCTTCCATGTCATATGATAAGCTTATAGATATTGTCATGGGATATATCAATACAAAATAGAGGTTTACAATGGAAATTGAAAGAAAGTATCTCATTGACTTGGAGAGTGTTCCCTTTGATTACAAGAGTTATCCTGCAAAAGTTATAGAGCAGGGATATCTTTCCACTGCACCTGTGGTAAGAGTGAGAAAAAGCAATGATTCATACGAGCTTACATACAAGGGCAAGGGCAATATCGAGAGAGAAGAGTACAACCATCCTTTGACCAAAGAAGCATATGAGCATCTGGTTAAAAAAGCTGACGGATGCATCATAAAAAAGATAAGATACAATATTCCTTATCTGAAATACACTATTGAACTTGATGTTTTTTTGAATGATTTGGCACCGCTCGTTGTGGCGGAAGTAGAGTTTGAGACCAGAGAGGAAGCCGACAGCTTCACACCACCGGATTGGTTTGGTGAGGATGTTTCAGACAAGCGAGAATACAAAAACAGTTATCTCAGCGGAATAAACTAGGAGAATGGGTTATGACTACTACAGTTGCTTTTTGGATAATCATTATTTGCTGGCTTGTAATAAGAAGCTGCAAGCAGAAGAGACTGAACGAAGAGAGAAAAGACGCAAATAAGCGTATGGCTACAGCTGAGAAAAGAGCAGAGCGCAATCTGAATAAAAAGACTGAGCCAAAGCCATCTGTCTTTACCCAGTACAAGAAACCAAGTTATACAAAGGCAAAGCCTCAGAAAAAGACGTATTCGTATACACAGACACAGACTAAGACTCAGGCAGCAAAGAGCAAGCCTATTGAGATAACAGACAGCCCTTCTTCAAATCCGGAAGATTTGATTGCTCAGGGAGATATACTTGAGAAGGCCAACGCTGAAGTAAACAAGCAGCACACAGAAGATCATGACAAGGTGCTTGTAAATCAGATGCGTGATGTGACTGCTGATTCCTTTGCGTTTGATAATTCACCTGAGGGAGCTGAGGAACGCATGAAGAAAGTCAGAGACCTCATGATTATGGGATATGGCGGACACCTTGAGTTCCAGAGGGATTTTATCGCTGAGGGTGTGGAAATGCTCAATAAATACACAGGCAGTATGCTGTAGAAAAACATAGAAACAGGAAATAGAAAAATGTACGATAACACACGGCCGGAACCTAGACCGGGAGAGAAATACAAACACTTTAAAAATAAGTTATATCAGATACTTACAGTGGCAATTCACAGTGAGACGAGAGAGAAGCTGGTGATATACCAGGCACTCTACGGAGATTTTGCGACATATGCAAGACCACTGGATATGTTCATGAGTGAAGTGGACCATGTGAAGTATCCTGAAGTAAAACAGAAATACAGATTTGAGCGGATAGATTTGTCAGACACGATGTCGCAGAATGCAACGAACTCGAATGGTGGAATATCAACTAAGACGGAAATGCCAAAAAGGGTCGAATCAAACACTATGACATTGGATAATACAAAAGATGCAGTTTCGCGTAATATGGATTCGGATTCTGAGACAGTAAATCCCCTTCTCATGAGATTCCTTGATACGGACTCTTTCAAGGAGAAGTACGAGATTTTAAAGACTGCATCAGGCAACATAGATGATCAGCTTATCGACTCGATTGCAGCATCGATGGATGTGGTTATCGAGGAGGGACCGTTGTCAAAGCGGTTTGATGAGCTTAAGACCTGCGTGAGAACCAGGGAAAGATTTGAAACTGACAGATTTAGAGGCTAGCGATAGCCTCTTTATTTATGCCTTAGATGTAAAATACGTAGAGGTGTAGATTTGGCGAGATTATATTCGCATTGAGACATGGATTTTACGAGATTTGAATAATTGGAGAAAAATATGAATTACTTGAAGAGAAAATATATAGGAGACAGAGATTTCTATGCATCGGTAATGACCCTTGTCATTCCAATGATATTGCAGAACGTCATCACAAACTTTGTAAGCATGCTGGACAATATCATGGTTGGGCAATTGGGAACCGAGCAGATGAACGGAGTTTCCATAGTAAACCAGTTCGTTTTTATTTTTAATATCACGGTATTCGGAGCCATTTCGGGTCCTGGTATTTTTGGTGCTCAGTTTTACGGCAAGGGAGACCATGAGGGCCAGAGGGAAACAGTGAGATTCAGACTCATGCTTGCTGCCATCATAATAGTAGTGTTCTCGATTGCCTATACCATTTGGCAGGAGCCGTTGATTTCCCTTTACATTGCAAAAGACGATGCGCCTGAGCTCATCGAGGCAACCATGAAATACGGAAAAGAATACATGAGTATCATGATAATAAGCTGTATTCCATTTGCTATTGGACAGGCCTACTCAAGTGTAGTAAGGGAGTGCGGAGAGACCAAGATTCCGATGTACGGCTCTATGGCTGCGGTTTTTATCAACCTTGTTTTGGATTACGGTTTAATCTTCGGAAAACTCGGAATGCCGAAGCTTGGTGTTGCCGGAGCGGCTATTGCTACCGTAGTGGCAAAGTTTATAGAGGCTGGAGTTGTTATTTTCTGGGCACACACCCATCATGAGAGAAACAAATACATAGTTGGGCTTTTTAAGAGCCTTTACATAAAAAAAGAGCTTTTGATTAATATGATTAAAAAGGGAACACCGTTGCTTTTCAATGAGTTTCTTTGGGTCATCGGAATGTCCGTTGTGGCGCAGTGCTATTCAATCAGAGGACTTGACGTTGTGGCGGCAAGAAATATTTCAAGCGTCATCACCAATCTATTTGGAATCGTTTACATCCAGATAGGAGGAGCCACAGCCATTATATTGGGAAACAAGCTTGGCGCCGGCAAACTTGATGAAGCAAAGGAAATGGCTCCAAAACTTCGAGTGTTTGGAATAATGCTTGCGCTTGCGATGGGAATTTGCATGATACCATTTGCTTACATGTTCCCGAATCTCTACAACACGACTGCAACAGTCAGAAGTTTGGCAGCATACCTGATAATTGTTTCAGCGATTGCGATGCCTTTGTGGTCCTACACCAATACCTGCTATTTCACTTTGAGAAGCGGCGGAAGAACCGGTATCACCTTCCTGTTTGATTTTGTTTTCACATGGATTGTGATGATACCTATGGCAATAGTTTTTTGTTACTTTACAAAGATGGATTTCATGCTTTTGTTTGCAATAATTACTTACACCGAAGTGGTAAAGTGTATAATTGGTTACTTCATGGTGAGAAGCGAACTATGGGTAGTAAACATGGTTGCTGAGACGACAAAAAACTAGTACTAAAGACACGAAAATCGATTGACATGGCTTTGGCGAAAATGTATGATTAATGTACTTAACTAGAGAAAGGGGAATGGTTAATGAAGAAGAAAATATTTGGTTTATTTACCATTATGTTTCTTGTGATTGCTTTTTGTGGAATGACTGTATTCGCAACTGAGATTTCCACTGAAGCATCTACCGAGGAGGACATTGCAACACCTACTTATAAGGTTACGGTAGTCTACAACAAGAACGGCGGAAAAGGCAGCATGGCAAAGTCAGTGTTTTTATCTGACGCAACATCTGCAAAACTTAAAGGAAATAAGTTCTCAAAGAAGAACTACACTTTTGTTGGCTGGAACACAAGCGCCAAGGGTTCGGGAACAGCTTATGCAAATAAGGCTGACATCCTTACACTTGTAAACGGTGCAACAAGTAACCAGACACTCAAGCTTTACGCACAGTGGGGACTCAAAGCCACAAACATTAAGAAACTCAGCGCTACGGGAGCAAAGATTTCCGTTAGCTGGAAGAAGACAAGTAAAGCAGCAGGATACTCAATTGAGTATTCCACAAATAATAAGTTCAAGGCTTCCGCTACTCAGACAGTAGACGTAAGCAAAAAGAAAACTTCTGCTGATTTACCTGTATCTGTTTCCGGAAAAACATACTATGTACGTATGAGAAACTACTACAAGAATGGTGGAAACAAGATTTACAGCGAATACAGCAAAGTAAAGAAAGTCAAAGTTCCAAAGACTCAGAGCATTGAAAACATGGCAAAGAACCTCTATGTTGTATCTGCAAAGATAAATCTTCAGGGTTCAGGATCCGGTTATCATGCAAAGCTTCTCTTCACAAACGGAAGTGCAGCAGTCAGCTTTGGATTGCAGTATGATACAGCTTGTCATGATGCATCATACAGAAGCAAAGCAGCATACCTCTGTGAGAACATTTCAAATGCTGCAGTTGGTTCAGGTGGACAGGCTTACTCTTGGTTTGGAGCAGGAAGTACCGGAACAGACTATATCGTCATGATGACTCTTAACAGAAAGAACGGAGTAGTTGATTGTTACATCGATGGAGCAAAGGTTGGTTCAGTTACCAATACAGCTTTAAAGAGTGATGCAATCTACGCCGGCATCGAAGGTGTTGCCAGAGTCAACGGAGATGTAGTAAATGCAACATTCAGCGAAATCAAGTTTAAAGTTGGCGGATCAAAATATGATTCAGCTTCTGCTCCTGGCGTAAATATGATTACAAATGAGAATGCCGGAATTAAGGTATACAGAAAAGAGAAATCCGGTTCAAAGAATGTTAAATACGGAAACAGCACATATACATGGCCGTTTACAATCAGCAAGGAAAACATCATCACAATCAAGGGAACTCTTACAGGAGTTGCCGGAGATTGGGATAGTGCTTACACCAGCTGTTCATCAGTTATCCATATCCCATTGTAAAAATATACAAGAATATAGTATAATCTCGAAGACCTGCGAGAAATCGCAGGTCTTTATTTTTTCCCAAAATGAACAAAAAAGTAGATCGGCTTCGCACGCCGATCATACTTAATATAGGGGAGAGTTATATGAAAAAGATTTTTGTTTTAGAAGCACTTGCTTGCTTCTATGGTTCATATAATAACGGCAGAGTATGTTGGAAAAATGTTTAGTACGTGAAGAAAATGTGAAATATGAGTTGATGATATATTTGTATTGCAAAAATAATTATACGGATATACAATGTATATACCGCAAGGAGGTACTTAGAATGCAAGCACAAGTAAAAACGTGGGGAAATAGTCAAGGAATAAGAATTCCAAGAGAAGTATTGCAGGAAGCGGACATATCAGTTGATGACATTCTTGATGTGAAAGTATCAAATGGCATGATCACTTTGGTTAAACCGTTTAGACATAAGACACTAGAGGAGCGTGCTGCAGAATATGATGGTAAGCTAAATCTTGACGGCGAATTTGATTGGGGCGAAAGGGTAGGAAGAGAGATTTGGTAATGAGAGAAGAAATAAATCAGGGGGATATTCTTAAGGTTGAGGGCATCAAAATTCCGGTGCTTGCGGTTAGCAAAGACTTTTTTAACGAGACGGGTGAGATTATTGGTTGTCCAATATACACTAAAGGAGAAATGGGACCTTTACACATAAGGGTTGAAACGAAAAATGTTTCCGGTTACGTTCAATGTGAAAAAATGACGCTACTGGACATGAAAGTACGTGGTTTTTCCAAATTAGATAGAATACATATGCAGGAGATTATCGATATCACGGATGCCATACAGGGCATTTTTGATTACGTGTAAAACAGGATATGAAAAAGATTATAGAGATTCTAAAACATGAGGCTGTGCTGTTTGTATCGGCAGTACTTGCATTGGCATCCGCGGTTTTTGTAAAACCGGATGCCTATTATTATGGCTATATTGATTATCGCACCCTAAGCATTTTGCTTGCCCTTATGATAACCATGGCAGGTCTTAAGCGTCTTATGGTGTTTAAACAAATAGGTGAAAAACTTGTACAAAAGATGGGAACAGCGAGAGGAATTGTTTTATGCCTCATCGTGCTATGCTTTTTCTTCAGCATGGTTATCACGAACGATGTTGCACTTATAACCTTTGTTCCTTTTACCATAGTCACTCTGACTTTAGCTGAGAGAAAAGATCTGATTTTGATAACCATCGTGCTTGAGACTGTGGCGGCAAACCTCGGAAGTATGTTGACACCGCTGGGTAATCCGCAGAACCTTTATCTCTATTCCCTTTCGGGAATGTCTGTAGCAAAATTTGTGATGCTCATGCTTCCCTACAGTGTAGTGGCATTGGTATTACTCATTGTTTGCGGAATCATGTTTGCGGGCAAAGAGGAAGTTGAAGCAAAAGAAAAGAACATATACGAGAGAGCTGCAAAGGACAAAAGAAAGATAGTCATGTATGCTATCACCTTTACTATTTCACTTCTTGTGGTGCTCAGATTTTTGCCGTATTACATAGGGCTTGCCCTAGTGCTGGCATTGGTACTGGTATTTGATGCAAAGGTGCTTAAAGAAGTGGATTATTCTCTTATCTTCACGTTTATTTTTCTCTTTGTTTTCATAGGAAACATAAAGAGAATACCGGCACTTTCGGATACATTATCTCAAGTGGTAAATGCAAACGAAGTTTGGGTATCCGCAGCATTGAGCCAGGTTATAAGCAATGTGCCTGCAGCCATCCTTTGCTCCGGATTCACAAATGAAATCCCGAAACTCATAGTAGGAACAAACATCGGAGGACTTGGAACACTCATAGCCTCCATGGCCAGCCTGATTTCCTTTAAACAGTATGCAGTGCTTGAAGAATCAGACAATGCTAAATACTTAAAAGTGTTCACTGCGGTAAACGTGGTATTCTTCATATTTATGGCGCTTGTGTACGTTATTTTATAGGCAAAAAATAGATCGGCTTCGCACGCCGATCTACTTTAATATAGGGGAGAGTTATATGAAAAAGATTTTTGTTTTAGAAGCACTTGCTTGCTTCTATGGTTCATATAATACAGCCTGATTATGTAAGAAAAATGTTTAATAAGTGAATAAAATGTGAAAACCCCCCATGGCAGTTCATCTAATAAGAGCAAATGCATTGTATAAAACCCATCCTTGACAGGTTAGAAGTGCCTAACTATAATGTTAGACGGAACTAACCAGTTCATAATGTGAATTATTTAAATGCAATACAAAATAGGAGGGCTTTATGAAAAAACGAAGTACAGTCTCCTGGGTTTTGGAATTTGCCGGGAGGAAAAAAAGTTTTTATTTGGGCAGCGTGCTGCTTGCAATTCTTGGAGTGGCCGCTTCGTTTGTACCGTATCTGCTCATCGCAGATGTGGTAGGACAGCTTTTATCGGGTAACAGAGAATGGGATTATTACCTGAAATCTGTAATTCTTATGGGCGTATGTTGGGTAATCAGAGTTACGCTCCATTCTGTTTCTACTACATTATCACATGTAGCTACTTTTAACGTTCTTGGTGGCATCAGAAAACAGCTTTGCAAAAAGCTATCTACAATACCGCTTGGCTCGGTTCTGGACGACAACAGCGGAAGTTACAAAAACATCATTGTTGAGCGAGTTGATTCCATGGAAACAACACTTGCTCATATTGTTCCGGAGTTCACGTCGAACATCCTTTTACCTATAGTCATGTTTATATATATTTTGACACTCGATTGGAGAGTGGGATTGTCAAATTTTATCCCTGCAATAATCGGGTTATTCTTCGTTGCAGTAATGATGGTTAAGAGTCAAGGCGAATTTGAAGTTACCGTAGAGAAGACAAAGTACCTTAACGATACGGCGGTTGAGTATATAAACGGTATCGAGGTTATAAAGGCATTTGGAAAAACGGGAAGCTCTTATGAAAAATTCGTAGTCGCTGCAAGAGAGGGAGCGGATTGCTTCATAAACTGGATGAGAAAATGTATATGGTGGCAGACGGGAAGTTTGGCGTTTATGCCGGCCACATTCCTTGGCGTGCTTCCGGTGGGACTGATTTTGGTGAAAAACGGAAGCCTCACACCGGAAAACTTCATCACCTGCGTCATATTATCGGCAGGCCTCATTTCACCGCTAGTGGTGGCTTTCTCGTATATGGATGACATCATGAAGATGCAGACCATCTTTGGAGAAGCAACAGAAATTCTTGAAAGAAAAGACATGGAAAGACCTGTGAGCCTTACTAAGACTCCAAACGGCTCGGATATTGAGCTGAAGGGTGTGAAATTCTCATACAAGGACAAAGAAGTGCTTCATGGAATTGATATGGAGATAAAACAGGGCGAGGTAAATGCTTTTGTCGGACCTTCCGGCTCGGGAAAGAGCACCATCGCAAGACTCATAGATTCACTGTGGGATGTCGATGAGGGCGAAATCACATACGGCGGGGTAAACATAAAGGAATTGCCGCTCGACTATTACACAAAACAGATAGCATATGTTGCGCAGGATAATTACCTTTTTGATATGACAGTTATGGAGAATATCAGACTCGGTAAGCCGAATGCCACAGATGAAGAAGTGGTAAATGCGGCCAAAGCATCAGGCTGCCATGAGTTTATTCTAGGACTCGAAAATGGCTATGACACCGTAGTCGGAGGTGCCGGTGGACATTTGTCCGGAGGTGAAAGACAGCGAGTCAGCATCGCAAGAGCAATGCTTAAAAATGCTCCGGTAGTAATACTGGATGAAGCAACGGCATATACAGATCCTGAAAACGAAGCTTTGGTTCAGGAGAGTGTTGCAAAACTTGTGCAGGGTAAGACATTGATTGTCATCGCACACAGACTTTCCACCATCCAGGATGCGGACAAGATTTTTGTGGTAAATGATGGATGCATCGCAGCATCAGGCACGCACGCGGAATTGCTTAGAAGCAACGTGCTTTACAGAAAAATGTGGGAAGCTCATACCATGGCAAAGGACGATGATTCGTTAGAGCCTGCTAATGGTATTGCAACCGGAAAGGAGGCCGCAAATGCTTGAAATGCTTTGTAAGTTTTTTTCTTTCTGCAGTCGTACAGACAGGGCAAAGTTTTATAAATCGGTAGCTCTGGGCGTGATAGATGGCCTGTTTGGAGCAATGAAGATTCCTGCAGCCTTTTTTGCAATAAAAGCTGTAGTGGAAAAAGAGATAACTACAAATACTTTAATTCTAGTTTTGGTCTTAATGCTTTTGAGCACGCTCGGAAAGATGATTGTGAACAGGTTCTCCCAGATGCTTCAAACTGAAGCGGGCTACAATACCTGTGCTTCAAAAAGAATAGAGATAGGTGAGCATTTGAGATATCTTCCGATGGGGTATTTCAATGACACAAGCCTTGGACATATCACTTCTGTTACAACAAACACACTTGAGCAGACCGGAGATATAGCGACAAGGGCAATAATGATGGTGCTTGAAGGAAGCATAACGACAGTTGTAATCGGAGTAGGAATGTTTTTCTTCGATGTGAGAATCGGCCTGATTTCTCTGGTTGGAATGCTCATATTCTTTTTGGTAAACAAATATACAAATTACAGCGTGGAAAGAGTTGCCGGAGAGAAGATAGAGTCGGATAAAGATATGGTTGGAGTGGTACTCGAATTCATCCAGGGAATAGCTGAAATTCGAAATTACAATATCATTTCTCACAGTAGCACAAGATTATCAAACGCAATTGAAAGAAAGACAAAAGCGGATATCACAGCGGAAGTTGCAGCAATACCGGCAGTGGGTGTACAGATGCTTATTTGCAAGCTCACCGGAGTTGCTATAACCGGAGCTTCCGTGTACTTCTGCCTGACAGAAAGTATGGCACTTGAATACACCATAACCATGCTCCTGTGTTCATTCATAATATACGGACCGCTTGATCAGGTGGGTGTTTACACTCCGCTGTTAAAAATCATAGGAAGAGGCGTTGACCTTGTAAATGAAATCCTTGAAATAGAGCAGATGGATATAAACGGTGAGGACATTAAACCCACAAACAGAGACATTCATCTGGATCACGTGAGTTTTGCCTATGAAAACAGAACGATTATCGATGATGTGACGCTTGATATAAAAGAAAAAACAACGACAGCAATTGTCGGACCGTCCGGTGGAGGAAAGACAACCATAACATCGCTAATTGCCAGATTTTGGGATGTAAAATCCGGAAAGGTGACTCTTGGCGGCAGAGATGTAAGAGACTACAGTTTCGATTCACTCATGGAAAACTTCAGTTTTGTATTTCAGAGGGTGTATCTCTTTGAGGATACGATAGCGAATAACATTCGCTTCGGAAGACCTGAAGCATCGATGGAAGACGTTATTGCCGCTGCAAAAAAGGCATGTTGTCACGAGTTTATCATGGGACTTCCTGACGGATACGAGACGGTCGTCGGTGAAGGCGGAGCAACCCTCTCGGGCGGAGAAAAGCAGAGAATAGCGATAGCCCGCGCCATCATGAAGGATGCACCGATTATCATCCTCGATGAGGCCACTGCAAATGTTGATCCTGAGAATGAAAAGGAACTTACACAGGCGATAGAAAATCTGACCAAAGAAAAAACGATCATTATGATAGCCCACAGGTTAAAGACGGTAAAACATGCGGATCAGATAGTGGTTGTGGACAAGGGAAAGATAGTTCAGCTGGGTACACATGATGAACTAATAAATCAGGACGGAATCTACAAGAATTTCGTCAGCGGAAGAAGACAGGCAGTCAGCTGGAAGATCGCATGATAAAACAATGGTCAGTTGGAAAAATGCATAACTAACAAATAAGAGGCAATTAGTTTGAAGAGTGTTTAATTATAAAGGTTTGGAGGAGAAAATGGACACTAAGAAATTAACAGCAAAAGACTTTATAACAATAGGTATTTTTACAGCCATATGGTTTGTGGTTGAGTTTGCATTCGGAATGCTCGGATACATTCACCCATATATCGTTGCAGGATATGTAGTGATGCTTCCTCTTGCGGGAGCGATTCCTATGATGCTCTTTTACAGCAAGGTGGAGAAATTCGGCATGATAACAATCATGTCAGTGCTTATAGCAATAATCATGTTTGTGACGGGAATGGGATTCCTTGGTGCACCGATAGTCATACTGGCCGGAATTGTTGCCGATCTCATTGCAAAAGTCGGTGGATATAAGAATTTCAAGATGATAGTAATCAGCTACGGTGTATTTTGCATATGGATTTGCGCAAACTATTTTCCGGTAATAGTTACTGCAGAGTCGTACAAGCAGGACCTTATCGAAGGAGGTTTTTCGGCAGAGTATGCAGATACCCTCTTCAGAGCGATTAACTACAAGACCATTGCAGTCCTTCTTATAATCTGCGTAATATTTGGATTTATCGGTGCATACATGGGAAAAGCAGTTGTAAGAAAGCACTTTGAGAAAGCGGGAATCGTTTAATGAAAGTAAGACTGGATCCAAGAACAAAGCTGTACATGATATTGATTGTGTCGGCGATAGTCATGATGAGTGCTACAACTCCGCTTCTTTGGACAGTCAGAATAATTATGACGATGATACCAATATTACTTTTAATAGCAGAGAAACGCTATGCCAGCGCATTGCGTTTCTTTATGCTATACATTATCGCCATTGTTTTGACTTTCTATTTTCTGTCGGCTGATTCGACAGGCCTTTTAAAGGCGCTTCTTACGGGCTATTGCGGAATAGTGGCACAGTTTTTACCTGCTTTAATAACAGCCTGGTATGTTGTGAGGACAACCAAAATAGATGAATTTATGTCCGCTATGCAGAAGATGCATGTACCGGATGGGATAACGATTTCGCTTGCGGTAGTTATGCGATTTTTCCCTACAATCAAGGAAGAGTATGCATCCATTCGCGACGCAATGAAAATGAGAGGCATAGCACTCGCCGACGGAAACATTATAAAGATGCTTGAATACAGGATGATTCCGCTTTTGTTTTCCTGTGTAAACATAGGAGATGAGCTGTCTGCGGCAGCAATAACCAGAGGTCTTGGAGGAGAGGTAAAGAGAAGCAGTGTTGTGGAACTGAAGATGAGTATTGCAGACTATCTACTGATTGTCGGCTTTACAGTTGCAACCGTAATATTTGTTTTCTTTAAGTATGTGAAAAGATGAAAAATATAGTAGAAATAGAAAATGTAAGTTTTCGTTATAAAGGTTCTGATAAGGGGCTTATAAAAAATGTGTCGCTAAAAGTAAAGGAGGGAGAGACCCTTCTGCTTTGCGGTGCCTCGGGTTCGGGGAAGACTACCTTGATAAGGCTTATAAACGGTCTCATACCACACTATTATTCGGGGGAACTCGAGGGAACAGTAAAAGTGGCAGGCCGTGATATAAAAGGAACTCCTCTATACGAGCTTGCAGGCATAGTCGGGACCGTATTTCAAAATCCGAGAAGTCAGTTCTTTTCCGTGGATACGGACGGTGAGATAGTATTTGGCCCGGAAAATATTGGGCTTGAGCCATCGGAGATAAAAAGGCGTGCAGACCTGGTGACGAAGGACATGAATCTTAAAAAGCTTCTCGGCAGAAGCCTTTTTGAACTATCGGGCGGAGAAAAACAAAAGATTGCCTGTGCTTCGGTATCTGCTCTGCTACCTGATATTATTCTGTTGGACGAGCCGTCATCAAACCTCGATTGGAGCGCAATAGAAGAACTTAGAACAGCCATAAAAAAATGGAAAAAGCAGGGGAAAACCATAGTAATCTCCGAGCACAGGCTGTGGTATCTGCGGGATTTGATAGATAATGTTTATTACATGGAGAACGGTGATATTCAAGGCCGGTGGACGGGCGAAGAATTCTTCAGATTCACTGATGAGAAGGTAAAGGTGCTAAAGCTCAGACCGGTGCGTGTTGAAGAAAAATACATGGCAAAATCAGGCGAGATGTCCAAATCGGAAAAAGTGAGAATGATTTTGGATGCCGATAAAGATTCGATTTTGCTAAAGGACTTCTATTTTACATATGCCAGACGCTCATATCTTTTCAGAAAGAAAAAGCCGACGCAGGCCGATGCAGATATTCTAAGCCTGAATATTCCTAAACTCGAAATACCTAAAGGTGTTGTTGTGGGAGTCACAGGAAAAAACGGTACGGGAAAATCCACTTTTTTACGATGTATTTGCGGACTTGAAAATGAGTGCCCCGGCATTATCGTTGAAGGCGGAAAGCTGTACAAGGGCAAGCGCCGCATCGGACTTAGCTACATGGTAATGCAGGATGTGAACCATCAGCTTTTTACGGATAGCGTGGAGGCGGAGGTACTCCTTTCCATGAAAAATGAGGATAAGAAAAGGTGCGACGAGATATTGGATTCTTTGGGCCTTCTTGAATATAAGGATAAGCATCCAATGGCTTTGTCCGGTGGACAGAAACAGAGGGTTGCCATAGCATCAGCCATAGCAGCCGACGCAAAGATACTCTTGTTCGATGAGCCGACGTCCGGACTTGATTATTCACATATGGTGAAAGTTTCGGAACTATTAAGGAATCTTGCGGATGATGGAAGAACCGTGCTTGTTTCAACGCATGATCCGGAGCTGATAGACCTTTGCTGTGATTATGTGCTGTCCATAAAAAATGGCAGGGTTTATAGCTTGGAAAAGTGCAGCAGGATGGAGAATGTGAAAATAGCATTGTAGTGGAACAATACTATAGATAAGTAAAAGCATTTTCTAAAGGAAGAAAAAGTAATATAATCTTGATAGTATTTGAAAACAGTAGATTGTTTTACAAAAGAGGGGAAGGTAAATGAAAAAAGCTATTAAGGTTATTTTGGGAATAATTATCGCTCTGATTTTGCTGTTTGCTGTTTGGCTTGTGGTGCTAACTGTCACGGAGTTCAAGCCGGACGATGTTGAAGATGCCGAGATTACTTCGCAGGCAACGGGTATTCTTTCCATAGGAGACGAGGTAAAGATAATGACGTGGAACCTGGGCTACGGTGCTCTTGGCGATAACGCAGACTTTTTCATGGACGGCGGAAAAGGTGTCATGACAGCCAGCAAAGACAGAGTGTCGGAAAACATGAGCGGTATCCTTTCAGCAATAAGAGATATTTCACCAAACATTGCCATGTTTCAGGAAGTGGACATAAACAGTATGCGTTCTCATGGTGTTGATGAGGCAGATTATCTCAGAAGAAATCTTGATGGTATGGATGATTCCTTTGCATACAATTACCGAAGCTTATTTGTGCCATATCCAATCCCTCCAATCGGATTGGTAAACGGCGGAGTATATACCATGAGTGATTACAGTATAGCGGAAGCAAAAAGATATGCTCTTCCGAGCCCATACAGTTGGCCTTTAAGTCTTGGAAATCTCAAGAGATGTATTGTTGTAAACAGAATTCCGATTTCGGACAGCGACAAGGAACTTGTTATCGTAAATCTTCACCTTGAGGCGTATGACAGCGGTGAGGGCAAGATAGCCCAGACAAATATGCTTAAAGAAATCCTTAATGAAGAAGCGGAAGCCGGAAACTATATTGTTGCAGGTGGAGATTTCAACCAGATTTTCTCAAACGTGGACTCAGACTTTGAAGTTTATGACGGTATGTGGCAACCGGGTATGATAGATGTGGCAGACTTCGAAGGATGGCAGTTGGTTATGGACGGCACTACACCGAGCTGCAGATCTCTTGACAAGCCATACGTGGATGCGGACAAGGACAGCTTCCAGTATTACATCATTGATGGATTCATAGTTTCATCAAATATAAAGATTGAGTCTGTTAATACAAAAAATCTTGATTTTGAAAACTCTGACCATAATCCGGTTGTGATGACATTTAAGTTTGAATAATAAAATATAGACACGAAATGCGATTTGAAATATTAAAATAATGATATAAAAACAAATAAAAGTCCCCGCCGGGTGGAGAAACTGGTTGATGCTCGCTCCATGTCGGCGGGGATGCTATATTAAGCGGAGATTGCTCCGCACCAAGTCTCGCATACGAGACTTGAATTATAAGCTTTATGATGAGACTTTCACTTTAAGAGTAACTTTCTTCTTACCGGCCTTAACAGTAATCTTGCAGAACCCTTTTCCGGTTGCTTTGACGGTTATCTTTCCGGTAGTCTGATTAACCTTTGCTGTGGCAACCTTCTTGTTTGAGGTGGATACTTTTATTGATTCACCTGTGGAAGCCTTGCTAGGTGTTGCAGTTGCTTTGACAACATATGTCTTGCCCTTCTTTGCAAGGGT
>JAILLZ010000242.1 GCA_024692885.1 Lachnospiraceae bacterium
TAAATGTTAACAAGAGAATGAATTATTCTGACGTTTGGAAGGTCCTTTCCGACAGCGAAGATGCTCCGGAGGATTACGCACCTTTTAAGGAAATGCTCTTTAAGATGAATGAGCTTGCGCTTATCTTGAGAAACAAAAGAATGGCCAGAGGCTCTATAGATTTTGATTTCCCGGAGACATACATTAAGCTGAACGAGGAAGGTGTGCCTGTAAAAGTAGCTCCTTACGAGAGAAACGATGCGCATAAACTTATCGAGGACTTTATGCTTATTGCAAACGAGACTGTCGCTGAGGATGCTTTTTGGCAGGAGATGCCGTTTGTATACAGAAGTCACGGCAATCCGGATCCTGAGAAAATCAGAAGTCTTTCAGCATTTATTAATAACTTCGGTTATCATATTCATATGAAAAAAGACGAGGTTCATCCAAAGGAACTTCAAAAGCTTTTGCAGAGTATTTCAGGTACCGATGAGGAAGCAATCATTGCTAGATTGTGTTTGAGATCGATGCAACAGGCAAAATATACTACGGATGCACTTGGCCATTTTGGTCTTGCTTCAAAGTATTATTGTCATTTCACATCGCCGATCAGAAGATATCCGGACCTTCAGATACACAGAATCATTAAGGAAAATCTTAACGGAAATCTTAATGATAAGCGCGTTGGGCATTACAACGAGATTCTCGAAGAGGTGGCTAAGCTTTCCAGCTCAAGAGAGAGAATAGCAGACGATGCCGAGCGCGAGACAGATAAACTCAAAAAATGTGAATACATGTCGTATCGCATCGGAAATGAATATGACGGTGTCATTTCATCGGTGGCTTCATTTGGTTTCTTTGTGGAACTTATTAATACCGTTGAAGGTCTTGTACATATCAATAGTCTGTTGGATGATGAATATGTGTACGATGATGAAAAGATGGAACTTGCCGCAGTCCATTACAATAAAAGTTACAAGCTTGGACAAAAGGTTAGAGTTAAGGTTAAAGCCGCAAATGTAAGGCTTCGTACCGTAGATTTTGTCCTGGCTGATGAGGAGTAGAGAAGTGTCAAAGGAAAGCATTAAACTGGTAGCAAACAACAAAAAGGTGAGACATGAGTATTTCCTTGAAGAACTCATAGAATGTGGCGTGAGCCTGCACGGAACCGAGGTTAAGTCCCTTAGAATGGGCAAGTGCTCCGTGAAAGAATCTTTTGTCAGAATAGAAAAGGGAGAGGTTTTCATATACGGAATGCACATTTCCCCATATGAAAAAGGAAACATTTTCAACCGAGATCCATTACGCCCTAAAAAGCTTCTTCTTCATAAAAGCGAGATTTTAAAGCTTGAGCAGAAGATAAAGGAAAAAGGTTACACACTTGTTCCCGTAGAGGTTTATTTCAAGGGAAGCAAAGCCAAGGTTCAGATAGCTCTCGCCAGAGGTAAAAAGCTTTACGACAAGAGAGCCGATATACAGAAGAAGGACATGAAGCGTGAGGCTGAGAGAGATTTCAAGGTGAGAAATCTTGTGTAATTGTTGGCTTATATAGTTTAGGATACTAATATGATTTGTGCATAAACCTTGAGAAAAATAAATCATGGTTGAATTTTAGCGTAATAGAAATACGGTTGACTTAATTGTTAAAACCAGTAGAATAGATATTGCTCTTTGCCAGAGATATATGGCGATTAAACTACAAGTTCATTTTATAATCCGCTCGTTCGGATTATAATGAATATACAAACAATCCCAAATGGGATTCATCATGGGCTAGTCCAGGTTTCGACGGGGATTTTGAAGCTGGAGAAGCGAGTCGTATGGCGATGCGTCAAATGGCCAAATTAAAATTAAACGCTGATAAAGAATTAGCATTCGCTGCCTAATGGCAGCAGTCGGTCCTAGGGCACTCACACCTTAGGTTCCCGGCTTCAAACATGTGAGAAACGACACAGGCAAAGCTTTGAGTCTGTGGGCGTATCATGAAGCTACCAAAACGTTCAGGATGTTTGTTTCCGGTTCGCGGAGGGAATCTTAAAGAACAAACTACGCTCGTAGAAGGACAGGGGATGGATTTTCGGACACGGGTTCGATTCCCGTCTAGTCCACTAAGATAGAAGCTGAGGACGGAACAGGCAGCCGTCACGCCCTTGTGGTCTTAAAAGAGATGTTGGAGTGTCACCCAGCCTCTTCTATCAAATGTTTATAAGGAGTTCTCTAAAATGAGAACTCCTTTTTTATAAATATGCTGGCAGAGCTCTGTAGATTACAGTGGAGCAATGATTATTTGGACTGGGGCATAAATCATTGCTCTTTTAAGAGGAAAACAAACTTCAATTGGGACGAAAGCAATGAATATCATGTAGTCTAATAAAAATCATTGCTAGAAAAAGGGTAAACAAAGCCCAAAACATGTTAAGGAACAATGATTTTTAAATATGGCTAATTGAATCATTGCTTTATGTGGAATAATACAGTCTAAAATCGACCAGATAGCAATGAAAAAACTAATTAGGTAAAGGAATCATTGCTGTAGGGAGAATAGAATGGAAAATTACAGAGATTTGAGCAATGATTACATAGAACCAGCAAGAAAATCATTGCTAACAAAATCTCCGTCCGAAAGCGAAGATTCTTTAAATAAACTAACGTTGACAGTGATTTACAGGTTGCTTATACTAACAACTAATAATCTGAAGATTCTTAATAACCAAGACCTTATCAAGGATGTTTGATAAGGCTTTTTTCGCATCAGAGGAGGACAACATGATTATTAAGAACGAAATTCCAATCTTGGAATATGATGATCACTCGGCGGAAGTTATTCCACCAAACCACGATTGCGAGGATTTGATTCTGCCAAAGAAATGTCTCGTGGCATTCCTCGGGGATGTGGTTCAGAAATATGCTGTGGAAAAGAAGGCTGAGGTCGTACAGGATTTCATTACGGTTTCGCATACGATAAAAGTATACGTTCTACATGACGAAGACGAGGATATTTGCGTGGTACAGCCCACAATTGGAGCACCTTTGGCAGCTTCGCTTGTGGATTTTCTTGTAAAATGCGGCTGCGAAAAGATAATTGCCGTCGGCTCATGTGGTGTGTTGGCGGATTTACCGGAGAATGCTTTTATTGTTCCTGTCAAAGCTCTTAGAGATGAGGGTGCTTCTTATCATTATCTTACTGCTTCAAGATATATCGAGTTGGACGAAGAACCGGCTGCTGCAATAGAGAATTGCTTTAAAGAGCATAATCTACCTTTCGTGACATGTACAACATGGACCACTGATGGATTTTTCAGAGAAACAAAAGATATGGTAAAGTATCGTTTGGAAGAAGGCTGTTCGGTGGTCGAAATGGAATGCGCAGCAATGGCAGCGGTTTGCAGAAAACGCGGTGCGAAGTTCGGACAGTTTCTTTTTACCGCAGATTCACTGGCAAATGTTCATGAATACGAGGCCAGAGGATTTGGGACGGATTCGCATGAGAAAGCGTTGTTGCTGGGGCTTGAAGTACTCAGGGGATACAATGACTGAATTGATGTTTAGAGGTTTCAAACGATAGGATATTGCAAACGCTGGACATGTTTTAAGTATTAGGATTAGGGGAAATGAATATGCTTGGGTTAAGACCATACAAAAAGGAAGATGCGCAAACGATTCTTTCATGGACTAAGGATGAAAGAGCTTTTTATAAGTGGAGCGCAGGGGTAATGGGAGATTATCCTATAACACAGAAAGAATTTGCATTTGTTGATTCTTTGATGGCTTTTACAGCATTCGAAGATGATAAGACAGTGGGTTTTTTTACACTTAGAAATCCGGGAGAAAAAACTGAGGAACTTCGCATAGGTTTTGTTATTCTTAATCCTGAAATGAGAGGTCATGGAAAAGGAAAAGAAATGATAAAGCTTGCGCTGAAATATGCCTTTGAAGTTTATGGTGCAAAGAAGGTTTCTTTGGGAGTCTTTGAAAATAATGAATCTGCATATCGTTGCTATAAAGCAGCCGGATTCGAAGACGTGGTTTTAGATGAAACAGAAATCTATCACGTTTTGAATGAAGACTGGAAATGCAAGGAAATGACGATAGAAAAATAATTACTGATAAAAAGGGAGGCAGTTATGAACAGAGACAGAATATCAGAATTAAGAAAAGAATGGGAGGCGGAAGAGAAGATTGCCCATATACATGGATGGGATTTTTCTCATATCCGTGACAGATATGATGAGGAGGAAGATCTTCCTTGGGATTACAAGCAGATAATTGACGAGTACCGCACAGACAATATGAAATTAATGGATTTCGATACAGGCGGAGGAGAGTTCCTTTTATCACTTGGACATCCATATGAAAATACAGCCGCAACAGAGGGCTATCCACCAAATGTTGAGCTTTGCAAGGAAGAACTTTTGCCGCTTGGAATTGATTTCAAGGCATGTGACGATGCCACAAATGTTCCTTTTGATGACAATTCGTTTGATATGATGATAAACAGACATGGTGATTTTGATGCCAAAGAAACTGCAAGACTTTTAAGAAAACATGGTTTGTTTATTACAGAGCAGGTTGGTTCAGAAAACGATCGTGATTTGGTAGAGATGGTTCTTCCTGATGTCCCGAAGCCGTTTCCGGAACTTGAATTATCAATACAGAAGAAAAAGTTTGAAGATGCAGGATTTGAGATTATCAGAGCCGAGGCAGCTTTCAGACCAATCCGCTTTTTTGATGTTGGGGCATTTGTTTGGTTTGCCCACATCATTGAATGGGAGTTCCCTGGATTTTCAGTAGAAAAGTGTTTTGACAATCTGTTGAAGCTGCAGGAAATCATAGATAAGGACGGAGTCGTAGAAGGAACCATCCACAGATATCTCATTGTCGCAAGAAAAATCGGGTAGACCTTGTATCATTAATATGGGTTCGGAAAAACAAGATTTATAACAAAATTACAGCTTATCAGGGTCCATACCACCGGCAGCAACGGTGTTTTCAATCCATAGTTGGAGAGAATCAGCAGTCATGGAGATTTGCGAGAGCTGTTTTCTGATTCGTGAAAAGTCTTCCATCTCGTCGTCGGATATGACACCGTCTGCGCTGATTTCTATCATGCGGTCTTTTTCCTTGTTGAGGTTGTTTAGGGTGGCAAGCATCTCAAGAACTATTTGAGATAAATCCTTGGCTTCAATATGAGGAACATATTCCTGACCGAGAGGACATTTTGTGGAGCAGTAGTAGTTGCATAATCCAGGCTTCTTGTAGGCGTCGGCCATGGCAACTATCTCATCGGGATGTGGAGCGGATTTTTCGCTCTCAATTTTCTCGATTCGGCTTTCGGAAACATATTCCATCAGGTCAGCCGCTTCTGCACGTGTGAGCCCTGCAGCTTCTCTTGCCAATTGATATTCGTTTTTGTATTCTTTTGTTGATTTACGACCCATACACGACCTCGCTTGAAATATTTGATTAACAATAAAATTATATAGCTATTTTTCCAAAACAGCAAAATAGAAATATATAATTGACCGGAATAATCATTTATTTAGGGCATGACATACTTTACTATATAGATAACAAAAGCAACGGTGTCAGTCAGAAAGGCCGGTGATACAGATGTCAATTGAAAGAAGATTATTTCTTTGCAGACTGATAAATGAGATGGAATTAAATGAAGCCTGCTGCAGAAAAATCGGAATAATAAACAAATCGACATTCCGTGGAAAAGCAGTAGATGAAGTAAATGGAGGAAAAGAAAAATGTTTTTAACACTATTATTTTTAATTTGTATGTTTGGTATTTTTGGAAAGCTTTTGGTTATCGCTTTTCAGATGGCATGGGGAATCACAAAGGTTGTATTCACATTGATATTCCTTCCTTTGATTCTTATAGGACTTGTTGTTGGAGGCCTCATATATGTGGCACTTCCGCTTCTCTTGATAATCGGACTTATATCACTGATTGCCGGAGCAACAAATTAAGATTTCACCCTTTGTTCATAGATGAAACAGAAATAGAACACAAATGGAGAGTAA
>JAILLZ010000009.1 GCA_024692885.1 Lachnospiraceae bacterium
TTGTGCAGACGATTATAGGAATCTGTGTTATCGGCAGTGCGAAAGAGTCGGTTCAGGGTAAACAGATAGCTGGTCTTATATTGGGGCTTGCGGTAATGGTGATAATATCACTTATCGATTATTCGTATTTCCTAAAATTCAGCTGGATTATATATTTTATAAATCTGGCTTTGTTGGGTTTGGTATTTATAATCGGTAGTTCTGCAGGTGGTGCAACACGTTGGATAAGCATCGCGGGCATTAAATTCCAGCCATCTGAGTTGTCCAAGCTACTTTTAATACTTTTCTTTGCGTACTTCTTCATGAAGTACCAGAGTGTATTAAATACGGCCAAAATGCTGATTTTCAGTTTCCTTCTTATCGGTGTACCTTTGATAATGATAAAAGAGCAGCCTGATTTATCGACTACCATCGTTACGGTTATGATTTTTCTTGCGCTCTTGTTTATTGCCGGATTAAGTTATAAAATAATATTAGTCGTTTTGGCAGTAAGCATACCGTCTGCTTTGGTTTTCATATACATGGTTTTACAGCCGGATCAGACTTTGCTTGACGAATATCAGTACAAACGAATTATGGGATGGCTCTATCCGGATAAGTATTCGGATTCGGCTTATCAGCAGCAAAATTCAATAATGGCTATAGGTTCCGGACAGTTATGGGGTAAGGGACTTAACAACAGCCAGATTACATCTGTCAAGAACGGTAACTTTATTTCAGAACCTCAAACAGACTTTATCTTTGCGGTTTTGGGAGAAGAATTGGGATTTGTTGGTACTTGTGTGGTAATAGGTCTCATGTTTTTAATAGTATTTGAATGTATCCTAACTGCCAGAAAAGCAAAAGATTTGGCAGGAAGACTGATATGTTGCGGAGTGGCAACTATCATCGGATTTCAGGGTTTTGTAAATATTTGTGTGGCCACCGGATTAATGCCTAACACCGGTTTACCGCTTCCATTTGTAAGCTATGGCCTCACTTCATTGGTGTCTTTATACATGGGTATTGGATTTGTTTTAAATATTGGATTACAACCATTGAAATATAAAGCTACATCGGATTTTTAATTTATAAAATCGAGATAGGGGTATGATATGAACATTGGATTAATTTCACATGATGCAAAGAAAAAACTTATGCAAAACTTTTGCATAGCCTACCGTGGAATTTTGGCAAAAAATGAGTTATATGCCACAGGAACTACGGGAAGACTCATAGAGGAAGTTACAAATCTTTCAATTCATAAATATCTTGCAGGACATCTTGGCGGTGTTCAGCAATTGGGCGCTCAGATTGAGAATAACGACATTGACCTTGTTATTTTCCTTAGAGATCCTTTGAATCCTAAGGTACATGAGCCTGATGTAAACAATATTGTAAAGATGTGTGATACACATAATATTCCTTTAGCCACAAATCTTGCTACTGCAGAGTTGTTGGTAAGAGCACTAGACAGAGGAGATTTAGAGTGGCGTGAAATGTATAAATAGATTTACTACAGTTATTACAATATTTGTTTTAAGTTTTGCATTTTTAAGCGGATGCGGAACGGATGTCAGTACATCGGAAGACAAATATGATATGTACAAGACTACGGCACGATATAATATGATGTCATCAGAGGATACTTCTTCAGGCAGAAAAGTATCCTTTTTTGCGTCAGATTTATGCGTGACAGACGGAACGGATATCGGAACGGATCAAACCGCTTCACAGGTTGCGGAAGCCTCAGGTGTATTTAACCTAGATACAGGAGCTGTTACATATTCTCAGAATATCTACGAGCAGATTTATCCTGCAAGTACAACTAAAATTCTTACTGCATATGTCGCTTTAAAATACGGAGATCTTTCACAGCAGATTACGGTGAGCGAAAACGCTGTAAACCAGGCCAGTGATTCATCAGTTTGCGGATTAAACGCAGGAGATGTCATGACACTGGAGCAGTTGCTATACGGAATGATGTTAAAAAGCGGAAATGACGCTGCCGTAGCGATAGCAGAGGGTATTTCAGGCGATATAGACAGCTTTGCCGAACTGATGAATCAGACAGCTGCTGAAATCGGAGCCACACATACACATTTTGTAAATCCAAACGGACTTCATGATTCAAACCATTATACAACTGTTTATGATATGTACCTGATGTTTCAGGCGGCTCTTAGCAACAGTTCCTTTGAAAAAATCGTTACAAGTTCCGAGTACACCGTAAACTATACCAACAGTCTTGGCGAAGCACAGACTATGGATTGGACTACCACAAACAGATATCTTTTGGGTAGTGAGACAGTGCCTTCCGGAGTGACAATTCTCGGCGGAAAGACCGGTACCACGAACCCTGCAGGCTATTGTCTGGTGCTTTACAGCCAGAACGAACTCAATCAAAAAATAGTGTCTATCGTAATGAAAGCTGACTGCAGGCGTAACCTTTATTACTACA
>JAILLZ010000120.1 GCA_024692885.1 Lachnospiraceae bacterium
TGTTTCCAACACTTCCGAAATGCTGTCAAAGTATACAATACGTTTGTCTTTATAAATGGAGCATTCATAGGATGAAAATGCTATAGGCTCCTCATTCTCATATACAATGTTTGGCTTGTAATTATTGTTTTTCAGGTTATCCATGAAGCCTTCAAAACTATTGAAAAGTTTTTTCTTTCCATCTCCATCAAGAGACTGAACCGGTAAATCAGCTTCGATGTCGCATCTAAAACATATCTCGTTGGCAGCCTGAGGACTGATTCCTGTATATGAAGCATAGAGAACCTTTGCACAGGTATCTGGCTTTGTTAAAACTTCATAAAATTCCTTTTCGTCTGTAGTGAGCGGATTGAGCTTATCCGTGGTTTGAGGAATAAAGTATTCTCTTCCCGGCAAGACTTCCCTGACAGAGCTCATATTGGAGCCGACATGCTTTATACTGTCGATTATCATATTGTTTTCATTGCAGAATATGATATTACTGTGCTTACCCATAAGCTCGACAATAAGGTGTTTTTCTTTGAGGTCACCCATTTCATCGAGATGTTCGATGGTAAAAATAATGATTCGCTCAAGCGAAGGCTGACTTATTTTTGTAATTCGTCCGTTTGCAATGTGTTTTCTTAGGACCATGCAAAAATTAGGAGCAACCATGGGACTTGGCTTGTTTTGCTCCGTGAGATAAAGGAATGGGAGAGAGGCATTGGCTGATATCGCAAGACGTCTCTGACCATTCTGGGATTTTATTGTAAACAGAAGCTCGTCGTTCTCCGGCTGAGCAATTTTTGAAATTCTTGAGTTTAGTAATTCGTTGTTTAAATCGTGTACCAGATTCGAACAAAGAGTACCATCAAATGACATAGTGTTGTCTCTCCTTAGAGTGTAGTATTTGACTTTTTTTGTCTCATTGTCATATAATAATTTAGATTATGCATACATGTCAATGAGAGGACCGAGATGCATATCCAATTTATAGAAAGGTTTAAAAGAATATGGTTAAAAGTATGACCGGTTTCGGTCGATTTGAGAACACCGTTGATGATAGAAAATTTACGGTGGAGATTAAGTCCGTAAACCACAGATTCCTTGATATGAATATCAAGATGCCAAAGAAATTTGGTATGTTCGAGAGTCATATTCGCAGCATAATTAAGGAGTACCTCGAGAGAGGAAAAGTTGATTTGTATATTACCTATGAGGATTTGGCGGATGCCGATGAATCCATAAAATACAATTCACATGTTGCCGAGCAGTACATGAATTACTTTGATAAGATGGCAAAGCAGTTCAATCTTACCAATGATATAAGTGTTTCAAGTCTCTCAAGATTTCCTGATGTTTTCACTATGGAAGAACAGGATGTTGATGAGAATGTCATTTGGAGCATTTTGGAGAAGGCTCTTCGCGGAGCATTGGAAGAACTTGTTAAGGTTAGAGAAAAAGAAGGCGAGGAGCTCAAGAAAGATATTTTCGCAAAGCTCGACGAGATGGAAGGCCATGTCGATTATATCGAAAAACGTTCTCCGGATATCATTGCAGAATACAAGCAGAAGCTTACAGCAAAGATAAACGATCTTCTTGAAGATAAGCAGATTGATGAGTCAAGACTTGCCACCGAAGTAACGCTTTATGCAGACAAAATCTGTGTGGATGAAGAGATTGTAAGACTCCATACACACATTAAAGCAATGCGTGATACTCTTGTTTCCGGTGAGTCAGTCGGAAGAAAGCTTGACTTTATTGCACAGGAAATGAACAGAGAGGCAAATACCACTCTTTCAAAGTCTACAGATATTTCTATCAACGATGTTGGCATCAGCCTCAAGACTTTGATAGAGAAGATAAGAGAACAGATTCAGAATATTGAGTAAAACGGAGGTAATTCATGCGTCCTTCAAAAGGTAATTTGATTATTGTTTCCGGCTTTTCGGGAGCGGGAAAAGGGACCATCATGAAAAGACTGGTCGAGAAATATCCTGACAGTTATGCATTATCTGTTTCCGCAACTTCAAGATCCCCAAGACCGGGTGAGGAGGAAGGAAGAGAGTATTTTTTCAAAACAAAAGAAGAATTTGAAAAAATGATTGCAGATGATGATTTGTTGGAGCATGCCTGCTATGTCGGCAATTACTACGGAACACCTAAGAAATATGTCTTCGATAAAATGGAAGCCGGAATAGATGTAATCCTTGAGATTGAGATTCAGGGAGCAATGCAGGTGAAAAAGATGTACCCGGATTCTTTGCTCATGTTTGTATCGACACCTGATGCACAGACATTAAGAGAGAGACTGTCCGGAAGAGGTACGGAGACTGAGGAAGTTATAAAGAATAGACTTTGCAGAGCTTGCGAGGAAGCTATGGGAGTCGAGAATTACGATTATCTTGTTATTAACGACGATCTTGAGACCGCAGTTGAGTCGGTTCACGCCATAGCTCAAAACGAGAGATTCAGGATCAGAAATAATATTCAGTTTATAGATAATATCAAAAATGAACTTAAGAGTTTTAAGGAGGAGAAATAAATGTTACATCCATCATATGTTGAGTTAATGAAGGTTTTAAATCATGACGTTGTAGTAGGTGAGGAGCCTGTTGTAAACAGCCGTTATTCTATCGTTATTGCATCTGCAAAGAGGGCAAGACAGCTTATAGACGGAGCAGAGCCACTCATCGAGAACGCTGAGGGAAGAAAACCTCTTTCTGTTGCCGTAGATGAGCTTTTTACAGGCAAAGTTAAAATTGTAAATGACGATACAGAGGTTTCGGAAGAATAAGATTTTATGAAGCTTTTACTTATATCACTGGGATGCGACAAAAACCTTGTCGACTCAGAAAAAATGCTCGGGCTCATTGAGGAAAGACATATTGAAATATGCGATGATGAAAGCGAGGCAGACATCATTGTTATCAATACCTGTTGTTTTATAGGTGATGCTAAAGAGGAAAGCGTAAACACCATACTTGAGATGGCGGAATACAAGAATAGCGGTAACCTTAAAGCACTTATTGTTACAGGCTGTCTTTCACAGAGATATCGAGATGAGATTATCAAGGAAATACCTGAAGTTGATGCTTGCTTGGGTACCAATTCCTACGATGAAATATTGGAAGCAATAGATGATGCTTTGGAAAAGACTAAGCACCTTTCCTTTAAGGAGCTTACAGGTTTTCCTAAGCAGAATTCAAAGCGTATTGTAACTACCGGCGGCCATTATGCATACCTTAAGATTGCTGAGGGCTGCAATAAGAATTGTACATACTGTATCATCCCGTCACTTCGCGGAAGATACAGGAGTGTACCTATGGAAGAACTTATTGCCGAGGCGAAGAGTCTTGCTGCTGATGGTGTCAAAGAGCTTATTTTAGTTGCTCAGGAAACAACACTATACGGAATAGATCTTTACGGAGAAAAATCGCTTCACAAATTGCTTGATGAGCTCAATAAGATTCCGGGTCTTGTATGGATCAGAATTTTGTATTGCTATCCGGAGGAAATCGATGACTCTTTGATAGAGGCAATAAAGAGAAACGATAAGGTTTGTCATTATTTGGATCTTCCTATCCAGCATTGCAATGATTCCATTCTTGCAAGAATGGCCAGAATCACCAAAAAGGCAGATATTGAGGCTATTATAGCGAAACTCAAAAAAGAGATTCCTGATATTTGCCTCAGAACAACCGTTATATGCGGTTTCCCGGGAGAAACTGAAGAAAACCATGATGAGCTCATGAGATTTATTAATGAGATGGAGTTTGACAGACTCGGAGCATTTGCTTATTCACCGGAGGAAGATACCCCTGCTTTTAATTTTGATAATCAGGTTGATGATGAAAAGAAACTTGATTGGGTAGATGATGTAATGACTCTCCAGCAGGAAATTTCCGCAGATATAAACGAGAAATATATCGGTAAGGAAATGTGGGCTGTGGTTGAGGGCCAGGTTTCAGGTGAAAATGTCTATGTTGCAAGAACTTACAGGGATGCACCCGGAGTAGATGGCCTTGTATTTGTAAATACAGATGAGGTTTTGGTTACGGGCGATTTTGTAAAGGTTCGTATAACAGCAGCAAGACTCTTCGCCTCGGCAATAAGTTCTTCCATAGGTACACTCCTGTATCTTCCGCGAAGTGACGGGATGATACAGTATGTACAATTCTTATTG
>JAILLZ010000173.1 GCA_024692885.1 Lachnospiraceae bacterium
TGTCGATCCTTTTGCTACACCCTTAATTGTTATTGTGGAGCCTTTGAATGAGACGGTCGCAACATTTTCATTTGCAGATTTAACACTCTTAATCTTATCTTTTACTAGAGTAGCCTTAATTCCGCTTGAAGATTTTCCTACGTTAAGCACTACACTGCTTGTATTGAGTTCCATTCCCGGAACATTTACAGTACATGAAGCAGTATATTCGCCATCATCTGTTGTGACGGTTATCTTAGCTGTTCCATAGCTGACTGCTTTGACTTCACCGTCCTCGGATACTGTAGCAACGCTTTCATCGCTTGAATCCCATGAAACACCGTCATCATCAGCGTCTTCCGGTTCAACAGTAGCTTCGAGTGTGTATGTTTTACCTTTTTTCAAAGTAATACTGGTTTTGTCGAGTGAGACTCCGGTTACCGCGATTTCGTCTTCATCATCGTCATCATCGTCTTCGTCGTCATCGTCTTCGTCGTCATCATCTTCATCATCATCGTCGTCGTTCATTTTTACGTTGCCGTAATTCTGACCGTATACATTGTTTGGAAGCAATGCGAATGTCATGGACATCGCTAACAAAGCTACAAGAAGATATAAAATGATTGTTGGATTAAGTGTTATTCTTCTCTGCATAAAAACCTCCGTTCGTACCTGATTTTATGGGTGGATAATATATATTCTAGTACGAATTTCCTATATGTCAATTAAAAATAAAAAATCGATAGCAGTTTATTTTCAGTTTATCCTACACAGTTAAACTAATCATAGAAAATGATGTTTGGCATACGGTAAAACAATATGGGATAATAGAATAATTATGGAGAAGAGTATGAAATACAGCATAAAAAACAGAATGAGGACAGCCAACTTGTTTCTGGCTCTTTTGCCGTTGATTTCCACAGTTGTCGCAGTATTGATAGTAGGAGCTGTGGTTTGGAAGAGTCTGGGGGATGGAATACAGCTTGGTGCAAACGATGAGGAAGGTTTTGGAAGGACCTGCCAGGTTATATATTTCATGGCTGAAGAAAAAATAAAGAGTAATAAGGATTTGGACGGGTTGGATCAAATTCTGGAGAAAAACAGCATTTCCGCAAGAATCACAAACGGGAACGAAATAGTTTATGAGAATATTGTAAACGATACATCCCTGACTTCTGAGGGAATGAATATGTATGTGAAGGGCATATATACCGATGATACGGCATATTATCTTTATCTCTATGGAAAGACTGAAAATGAGGTAAATCAGACCTTTGAATATCTTTTCGCTGGATTGATTCTTCTGATTATTATAGTTCCCATAATTTCATATTGGATTGCAACCAAAATAATGGCCGATTATGTGTACTCCGGAATAAACGATTTTATTGGGGACTTGGCACAGGCGACGACAGAGATTGAAAACGGCAATCTTTCATACCGTATGAATGCTCAGGACATTGTTGAGTTCGAAAATGTGTCGAGTAGGGTCAATGAGATGACAGCGATGCTTGAACAGGCGGACAGAAAAATGACAGAACGTTTTGAACATGAGAAAAACATGGTAAGAGACATTTTTCATGACATAAAAAGTCCGCTTTCATCAATTGTTTTTGCGATAGGGGCGATAAAGGATGACGTTGTCTCTTCAGAATCGGAGAAGGAAGATTTACTTGAGATGGTTTTGGAGAAATCCGCAGATATAGATAAACTTCTTTCGGCTATATTGGAGAGATTTCGCATAGATTCGGCGGATGAGAAAAACTTTGAGAATATAAATCTTAAAAACACAGTAGAAGAGTTTTTGGAGTCTCATAAAGCAGATTATAAAAATAGGGGTGTTCAGTTTAAGACCAGTTTATCTGACCTAAATATAATTGGAGATAAGGAAATGATATTTGTGATTTTGGATAATATCATTTCAAACACAATCAAATACAGAACAAAGGATGAATCGATTGTTGAGATAAGGTTGGATTATTCCGGTGAAAGGGAGTGTAGACTCATGATTTGCGATGATGGACCGGGAGTGGATGAAAAGGAATTGGAAAAGATTACGCAACCATTCTACAGGTGCGATTCAGCCAGACATAACACGGCAGAGGGAAATGGACTTGGACTTGCAATAGTGGACGCAGCCGTCAAAAAAATGAATGGCAAAATGAAATTGTCAAACGCAGAAGGATTAAAGACAGAAATTTTTTTTTAAACAGGGGAAGAGTAAATGGAAGATAAGGTGCTGATAATAGAGGACGACAAAACATTAGCTGAACTTGAAAAAACATATCTGGAGCGAGAAGGATATCTGGTTGAGATAGCATACGATGGGCCATCAGGCATGGAAAAGGTTTTAAAAGGTGATGCATCACTTGTTCTTTTGGATCTTATGCTTCCGGGAATTGATGGAATGGAAATCTGCAGGCGGATTCGCAAGGAAAAGGACATGCCTATCATTATAACTACCGCAAAGCACGGAGAGTTCAACAAGATAAACGGATATTCTTTAGGCGCGGATGATTACCTCGAGAAACCATTTACGCCGAAGATGTTATTGACGAGAACAAAAACACATATAGACAGATACAAAAAGCTTACAGGTAGAGATAAGACACTCATTGTAAGGGGCAATGTAACAGCAGATCCGGAAACAAGAAAAGTTTTTGTTAACAATAGAGAAGTCGACTTAAAAAACAAAGAGTATGAGTTGTTATTATTTTTCATGAAAAATCCAAATGTTGTTTTTGACAAGGAGGTGGTATGCGACAAAGTCTGGGGATTCGACTACGACGGAGGCGTGGAAACTGTACCGGTACACATAAACCGAATCCGGGACAAGATGGGATTAAATTCGGAAGGAGAAAACTATATACAAACCATTAGAGGAGCGGGGTACGTGTTTAAATGGAAAAAATAAAATATAAAAAAATAATTCAGATAATAGCAATTGTTCTCTGCATGGTTTTCTTAATCAATAATGCCAGGGGAGTTCTTGCGGAAGAAAGTAAAGAAGCTGAATTAAATATAGCTGTCTTTTCAACATACAGCGGCTTTGAGACCATAGCGGACATGTTCATGGATACGCATCCGGGTGTGAAGGTAAGCATTAAAAACTACGCTGAGATGTACTTTGAAGATGATGAATATGAAGACTTGGCAGAACTCTATGAGAAATTCAGTGAGGATATCGGAGATGGCTGTGATGTTATCAATCTCGCAGGTTCGGATTATGTTACGGCAATTGATGACGGATTACTGGAAGACTTGAATGCTTTTATGGAAAAGGATAAGGATTTTAAAAAAGACGATTATTTTGATTCGACTTTTAAAATCTATGAGAGAAACGGTGGAGTGTATGCATTACCTAAAGCTGCTGAGCCTGTATATTTAAAGATAAACAGGAATCTTCTTAAGGCAAACAATTTAATCGTTGATGGAAATGAGGTTACATTTAGTGATTTGGAAGACCTATATAAGGAAGTGATAAACAATAATTCCGAAAATATTGATTACCATCCGGGTGGCGCTCTTGAATTAAGGATGCTGGATGAAACCTATTACAGGATTAACGGATTGGATTATGACAGTGATTATTCGGATTTCGTCAGTTTTATGGAATCAATCGATGGTTTTTCAGCAGGAGGAGTGTCAGACATGACCTTCAATTATATGGACAGTAATCTGTTTTCCAGACGATTGGAAATTGATTTGACTAAAGATTTGGATGAGCTTATGAATGAAAGCGAGTCGACGACAGCTGCATGCTCTTATGTAGGGACTCACGGTGAAAGGTATGCGGAGTGTTATGCAGCTCTTGGAATATCAAGTGGTTCAAATAACAAGGAACTGGCATGGGAGTTTATCAAGTTTGCCATGGGTGAAACAGATTTTATTATTGGAGACGAGTATATGATTTCCATGAATAAAAATAAAGCTGAAAGACAATATGCCAATCTGAAGGATGAAACAAAAAACAGATTGTTTGAAGACCTGAATTCGGCTGATACCACATGGGTGCTCAACAAGGAGTATTTGCTGAGCGAGTAGTTCATATGAGAAGCAATTCTAAAATTGCAATCTAATCGTTATATTTTTCTCTTCCGTTTTGTGCTATATTTCTACTTGTACGCAAAATGAGAAGGGGAAAATATGACGAAAGAAAGTAATTCAAGGGAAATGGTAAAAGACTTGACGCAGGGAAGTGTCCCTCGTCTGTTGTTTGTATTTGCAGCGCCGCTGTTTTTGTCGAACACACTTCAGGCCATATACAATATCGTGGACATGGTTGTTGTTGGCCAGGTGATTGGCGGAAACGGAATGTCTGCGGTTTCTACCGGAGGAAATATCCTCCACATCTTAACATTCTTGGCAATGGGATTTTCCACTGCCGGTCAGGTAATAATAGCCAGAGAAGTCGGAAGCGGAAATATGGAGGGAGTGAAAAAATGTATAGGTTCGCTCTTTACCATCATGCTCGGAATGGCTATCGGTATGTCGATACTTTGCTACGTGGTAAGGTATTGGCTTCTTAATCTCGTAAATACACCTGTGGAGGCCTATGACTACACGATGGATTACACCGTAATCTGTGTCATAGGACTTGTGTTTATATATGGATATAATATCGTCAGCGCCATCATGCGTGGTATGGGAGACTCAAAGAGACCATTCATATTTGTGGCAATGGCGGCTATTTTGAATACAGTTCTTGATATCGTCTTTGTTGCATTCATGGGAATGGAAGTCATGGGAGCAGCACTTGCAACCGTTATCGGACAGGGCTTTAGCTTCGTGTATGCACTTATATATCTTTACAGACATAAGGAAAGCTTTGGATTTGATTTCAAATTAAGAAGCTTTATTCCGGACCCGGCAATATCAGGAAAAATCGTTGCTCTTGGAGTTCCGATGGCATTGCAGTCAGCAGCGGTTACAATCTCACAGACCTTTGTCGCTGCATGGGTAAACTCATTCGGAGTTGTACCGTCTGCAACAGCGGGAATCCTAAGCAAGCTCAATATGATGGCAGGTATCATGTCAAACTCAATCACTACGGCTGCGGCATCAATGATAGGACAGAACCTCGGTGCGAAGAAGCACGAGCGAGTTCCGAAGATACTCGGCACAGCGTTTATAGGAGCATTGTGTTTTGCGGGAACGTTTGCTGTTATAATCTTCCTGTTCCCGAATCCAATATTTGCTTTGTTTACAAGTGATGCTGAAGTTTTGGCATATGCATCTGTAATTGTGCTTCCGATAATGTTAAACTATTTCGGAGCAGCATCGAGAACATTTGGTTTTGCCATGATAAACGGTTCGGGAAATTCAAAGCTCAACCTGTTTGTTGCCATATTTGACGGATTGGTATCAAGAATCGGTATAGCTTATGTTCTTGGATTTGTGGTTGGACTTGGACCACTTGGATTCTGGCTTGGAGATGCAATAGCCGGATTCATGCCGTTTATTATCGGAGGAACCTATTACCTTACCGGAAACTGGAAGAAGATATAAAGGAAAACAAATGAGTGAAATAGTAGATATTTATGACAGAAATAAAAATAAAACCGGCGAGACCATAGACCGCGAGGCCATGCTCAAACCAGGACAGTACAAGATGATAGTCATCGCATTGGTGGAAAATATGGAAGGCAAATTTCTTGTGAGCAAAAGAGCATTGGACAAGAAATGGGCAGCTGGACAGTGGGAGGTGCCGGGCGGCGGATCCATGGCAGGCGAGACCTCCTTCGAGGCCATCACGAGAGAAGTGAGGGAGGAGACCGGTCTTGACGTATCGGGATGTGAACCTCACATTGCAGACTATTATTTCAATGACGACCCTGTAGAGGGAGACAATTATTTTACAGATATTTATCATTTGAAACTGGATTTTTCTATTGAGGATGTCACTCCTGATGAGAAAGAAACTTTGGGAGCAGAACTTGTAGCCAGAGAAGATTTGGAAAAGCTGAACAACGAGGAAGGCTTTTTGCATTTTGACAGGATAAACACCGCATTAAAGAAGGACGAGGAGAGAGGTTACCTTTAATGATATTTGAGACGCACGCACATTATGATGATGAAAAATATGATGGGGACAGATTTGAACTCTTAAACGAGATTCACGAAAATGGAGTCGACACCATAATCGATGTGGGCGCCTCCGTCGCTTCAAGCTACGATGCATATGATATTGCGAACAAGGTGGACTATGTCTATGCGGCAGTGGGAGTCCATCCAAGCGAGCTTAACGATTTGAACAACGAAGTCCTTGAGGGTTTAAAGAAACTTACGGAAAATGAAAAAGTTGTCGCAATTGGTGAAATTGGGCTTGACTATTATTGGGAAAAAGACGAAGATGCCAGAGACAACCAAAAGTATTGGTTTAAAAGACAGCTTGATCTTGCAAGAGAGCTCTCTCTTCCGGTTATCATTCATTCAAGAGATGCCGCGGAAGATACCATGAAACTCATGAAGGAAAACAAGGCCGAGGAAATTCCCGGTGTAATCCATTGCTACAGCTATTCGCCTGAGATGGCAAAAGAATTTGTAAAGATGGGATACTACATTGGAGTCGGCGGAGTGGTTACCTTTAAGAATTCGAAAAAACTCAAGGATACCGTAAAGGAAATCCCTCTTGAGAGTATTCTTCTTGAAACCGATGCTCCCTACCTTTCACCGGAGCCTCACAGGGGAGAGCGAAACAGGTCGGATTACATAAAGTTTGTGGCTGAGACCATCGCCGAGATAAAAGAGGTGGACGTACAGAAGGTGTACGACGTCACCACTGAGAACGCAAAGAAATTATTTGGAATATAAAATGACAGAACAAAATCCTATACTTACCGGCAACATATGGAAACAACTCCTTAAGTTTGCTTTTCCAATCATGCTGGGATCTTTTTTTCAACAGCTT
>JAILLZ010000192.1 GCA_024692885.1 Lachnospiraceae bacterium
AGATTTAAAAAGCTTATCCATGAGGGTGTCACCGAAAAACAGGTCGCAGACCAGATGCATGACATATATCTTGAACTCGGGGCAGATGATTATTCTTTCACACCGATTGTTTCCTTCGGAGCAAATGCTGCAGACCCGCACCACGAGCCGGATGATACCGTATTAAAGGTTGGAGACTGCGTGCTCTTTGATGTTGGAGGAATAAAGGACGGTTACTGCTCAGATATGACGAGAACCTTCTATTACAAAGAGGTAAGCAATCATTGCAGAGAGATATACAATCTTGTAAGAAGTGCGAACGAAGCTGCAGAAGCATTGATTAAGCCGGGAGTAAAACTTGCGGATTTGGATGCGGCAGCAAGAGACCTTATCACAGAGCATGGTTACGGCCCGAATTTCAATCACAGATTGGGACATTTCATAGGACTCGACGAGCATGAATTCGGAGACGTGTCTTCTGCTTGTGACTGGGTGACTGAACCGGGAATGATTTTTTCCATTGAGCCGGGTGTTTATGTTGAAGGCGACACCGGGGTCCGAGTAGAGGATCTTGTGCTTGTCACAGAAGACGGAGTGGAAGTTTTAAATCATTATCCGCATGAACTTGAAATAATCGGAGATTAAGATGAATCCAATAGCAACCATTTATCTTGCAAATAAGAAAGTGATAAAGATTGAGCTTCTTCCCGAAGCGGCACCCAATACGGTGAACAGTTTCATATATGTGGCAAAACGGGGGATAATGAACGGACACGCCATTCAAAGAATTGTACCGGAAAACTGGGTTGATGTGACATACAGTGCTTTTCATAATGACGAGGCAAAATATCTCATACCGAATGAATTTGAACTTAACAAAGATATAGAACCTTTGGATTCGCATCCGGGCTGTGTGTGCATGGGAGGTTACGGAGAAGCTGGGATAGCTTCCTCGGAATTCTTCTTTCCTTTGAGAGACTGCCCTGAGCACAAAGGTATTTATCCGGTGTTTGGAAAAGTGTTAGAGGGAATGGATGAAATCTACAGGCTTGAGAAGGTAAAAACGAGACCTGTCACTGATTATCCGGAACCGGGAATTGAAGTGAACGAACCTATAGAGCCGGAAATCATTGAAAAGGTAGAGCTTGAATTATTCGGAGTGGAATACCCCGATCCTATCAGAATGAGCGCGCAAAATCTTCCAAAGTGCTGGGAATAATCAGGATTTTTTGATTCTGTTTAAGAGTGCGCGAAGCGGTGCAAAAAGAATAGCAGCGATTATTCCGTTGGAGGCTCCGTGCAATACATCATACGGAAGGCCTGCAAGCCACCAGGTATAAGCAGTATGAACTCCTCCTATGAAAAAGTAAGGTATGCTGCAGAAAGCACCAAAAGAAAGACCGAAACCGGCGGCCAGGATTATAAAAGGCCACGGTGATTTAAACCTTCTTAAAAGAAGTGTGAGAAAAACAAGTATCGGCCATATATAGACATACATTACTGTCCAGAGTCCGAATCCCCATACAGTGCATTCCAAGCCAACGAAAGCCCAAACGGCAATCAGGGTTTTAGGACCAAGATAAAGTGTGAATAATATAATAAAAAGAGTGACAAACTCGACGTTTGGAACACTCTGAAACGTAATTTTTACGGCTTCAAGCATAGCGGCCATCATTCCGATGGTCGCTATATCTTTTACCGTCAGTTTACTACTGCTGTTCATATTTAAGTGAATATGTATCTCCGTCAGCTACAGGCTGTGTATCAGCACCGTACATTCCGTACTCGCCGTTTACATAGATAGCCCAGTAAGCTCCGTCTGTATCGTAGTTTGCCTCAAGACCGTTTACTGTTGTGATATAGAATCCGTAATCAGAATCATATCCTTCTACAGTGAGATCGCCGATTTCGTTGAATACTTCTGAAAGATATTCAGCATCTGTGCTTACTTCGTAAGAAGTAGATGTTCCTTCGTTGTCTACCACTTCAAGAGTAACCTGCTTTGTCTCAGCAGCTTCTGTTGTTGCCTCAGTAGTAGCTTCTGTAGCAGCTTCAGTTGCAACTTCAGTTTCTGTTGTTGCCTCAGTAGCCTCTGTTACAGCCTCTGTCTCTGTGCTTGCAGCAGCCTCTGACTTATTTCCGCATCCGGCGAAAACGAATGAAGCAGCGAGTGCTACAACTAAAGCCAAAGTAATGAGTGATTTCTTTGTTGTTTTCATAATTTCCTCCTTGTTTTCAGGAAGGTTTATGGGAGTGCTGAGAAAAAGACGCAAAAAAGAAGACATAAACATGAGCCTTATAAAGAATACAAAGTCGATGTTTATGTGAGATACGTACGACCAATTCCTCGTGATCCGGAAAACCAATTCCTGTACTTCAACAAACGGCAGGTTTCCTGGCTTGGGTTTTAACGTTTATTCTAAGCCTTCCCAACCCGAAGGTCAGTGACTGATTATTAAGAATTAACTGATCCATTACAGTGACGAGATCGCGCAGGATTTGCACCTGCTTCCCTTTTACCCGCTTTTTACGGCGGCACCGTTTATCGTATTTATTTTTCCGCATGATTTTATCACACAAACATAAGCTTGTGAAGAAGAAAATATGCCACAAATAAGTTATATATTGCTATCTAGAGAAATTCATAAGTGTTATAATTTTAGTTGGCTTTATAATAGAAATTTGGAGGACAAAATGATACGAGACATTTTTAAAGGCAGAGATTTGGGATTTGAAACAGGGGTCCAGTCTGTGCTCAGGGGACAGGAAAACAGGGCAAGAAGCGTTGTTATCCATCAGGGAGTTTTGGTAACAAACCAGCGCTCTGAAGAACGAGGAGTTTGTGCGAAGGTTTACAAAGAAGGAATGAACGGATTTGCATCAATGGCGGAGTTCAGCGAGGCAGCTGCTCTTCAGGTTGTCAGAGAAGCAACACAGAATGCAAACTATCTTTATAAATATGCGAAAAAGACAAAACCAGCACTTGGCGGAATAGAAAAAACATATATTGAATCTCCGTACACAATCATTGATTTTGAGCAGAAAAGAATAATCGATCTTTGCAAAGAGCTTGATTCTTACATTGCAAAAAAATATTCGGATCTTGCAAGCAGAACCGTGGTTTACAGAGAAGATACCATGGAAAAGGTTATCTATACATCAGATGCCGGAAACGGATATGTAGCATATCCTCGAGTTACTGTTTACATAATGATGAAAGCTGAGACACCTGACGGAAACGTGGTGGATCATTTTGACAGCTTCGGCGGAAAGGAAAGCCTGGAAGATCATTTTACAAACCTTGAGAAAGTATACGAAGGCATTGATGAGGTATACAAAAAGTTAAAAGAAAAGGCAAACGGAGTATATGCCGAAGCAGGAGTAAAAACTGTTATCCTTCATCCGGATGTTGCGGGAATGATAGCTCATGAAGCCATAGGACATACAGTAGAGGCAGATCTTGTACTGGGAGGCTCCGTGGCAGGACCAAACTTAGGCAAGCAGGTGGCATCGGAACTCATAAGTATTGTGGATTATGCAAATACCTACAACGGAGCAGAGGCACCGCTTCCGGTATTTATGGATGATGAAGGAGTAGCTGCGAAGGATGCTGTCCTTCTTGAAAACGGTATTCTCAAAGGATACATGCACAGCAGGGAAAGTGCTGCTCATTTCGGAGTGGAACCATGCGGAAATGCCAGAGGATGGGCTTTCTCGGATGAGCCTTTGATAAGAATGAGAAATACTCTCGTTTTACCGGGAAAAGACAAGCTTGAGGATATGATTGCGTCAGTGGATGACGGTTATTATCTTCTTGCAACGGGAAACGGACAGGCAGACCTCACAGGAGAGTTTATGTTTGGTGTTACCTGTGGTTACGAGATAAAGAGTGGAAAACTTGGACGCGCCATATTGGATACAACTGTGTCCGGCGTGGCTTTTGATATGCTTAAAACTGTAGACATGATATCTGACACCGTAAAATGGAGCCCATCGGGAACCTGCGGAAAGAAACAGCCTATGGCCGTATCTATGGGTGGACCGGCTATTAAATGCAGGATAAATATTGGAGGAAGATAAGATGGAACAGATAAGAACGGCATCAGATTATATAAAGAGATTACTTGAAGATAAAAAGGATGTTAAGTCACAGTACACCGTATCTGAGACAAAAACCAGAGAGATTACTCTCGAGAACGGAGAGTTTACGCTTTTCAGAACATTGTTCGACAGAAAGGTTTCCATAGGTGTAATAAAGGATCAGAAGCCTGGAACGATAAGTACAAACAGCTTTGAAGAGGAGGCCTTAAAAGAGGCGCTTGAAGGAGCAATAACTTCTTCCGAGTCAGGAACAGCGGAAGAGTACTTCGATATTGCTGGGGGAATGGATCCGGCAGAGTTTGAAATCGGAGTGCTTGAAGCAGACATAGATGGACTTATGAAGAGAGCCTTGGAATTCAAGGAAGAAGTAGAGAAAAACTATAAGAAAATACTTTTGATGCAGGTGATTTTAAAGCACGTGAAAAAGGACGTTCTCTATAGAAACACAAACGGCAGCGAAGATACTACCAGAATGGGCGAATATGAAGTGATGGTAGAATTTGCGGGAAACGACGGAACAAATACCACCGGAATCTGCGGTACCATGGCTTCTTTCAAGGATTTAAACACACCTTTGATCGAGCTTGGATCAATTAAAAGGGAACTTGAAAATGCGGAGAAGTCATTAAATCCAATTCCTGTATCGGGTAAATTCGAAGGACAGGTTATTTTTACTCCTGAGTGTTTCGCTCAGATGCTGGGATACTCATTGGGAGTGCTCACTACCGATGCGGTAATACTCGACGGCACCTCGCAGTGGAAAGACAAGATTGGTGAAAAAGTAGTATCCGAAAAGCTTACTTTATCCATGGAACCATGGAACGATGACATAATAACAAATGAAGTTCACACAGGTGACGGTTTCCGCTCTGAAAACTACACCGTTTTGGATGAGGGAGTCCTTAAAAGCTTTTGCGTTTCTCTTTACACTTCAAACAAATGCAAGGTGGAAAGAGCAAAGAATTCAAGCATGGATATGATTGTAAAGGCCGGTGATACCAGCTTTGAAGATATGGTAAAAGCAGTGAAGAAGGGACTTATAGTTGGCTCAATCTCATGCGGAAGACCATCTACAAATGCTGAGCTTTCGGGTGTGGCAAAGAATGCTTTTTATGTGGAAGACGGTGAGATAAAGGGAGCCGTAAATGAAACCATGGTAAGCTTCAACCTTGTGGAAATGTTGAATAAGATAAGCATGGTTTCAAAAGAGAGATTAAAGGACGGAACAATGGTTGTGCCTTATGTATGTGCGGATGGCATCCTGATTTCCGGCCAATAAAGAATCTTAGTGAAAAAAATCTCGCAAAATAAATGCGAGCATTTAAATAAAAGAAGGGAAGGTATGGTAATGGAAAATATTCCGGTAATAAAGGTGGGTTTGGTAGCTGTGAGCAGAGACTGTTTTCCGGCTCCTCTTGCAGTAAACAGAAGAAAGGCAGTTGTTAAGGCTTACAAGAAAAAATATGATGCGGCAGACATCTATGAGTGCCCAATCACAATTGTCGAGAGCGAGATTGACATGGTAAATGCTCTGGAAGACGTAAAGGCGCACGGATGTAATGCGGTTTGTGTTTATCTTGGAAACTTTGGACCTGAGATAGCAGAGACACTTCTGGCAAAACATTTTGACGGCCCGGTTATGTTCTCAGCAGCAGCTGAAGAGTCAATGGACAAGCTTGGCATAGAGGGCAGAGGAGATGCATATTGCGGAATGCTCAATGCATCTTACAACCTGGCGCTTAGAAACATCAAGGCATGGATTCCTGAAAATCCTGTCAGAGATGCAGAGGGAGTTGCTGACAACATTCACGATTTTCTCCCTATTGCCAGAGTAAAACATGCTCTTGAGAATCTGAAGATTATTTCCTTCGGACCTAGACCACAGAACTTCTTGGCTTGCAATGCGCCGATCAAGCAGCTTTACAATCTTGACATAGAGATAGAGGAAGAATCAGAGCTCGATCTTTTTGAGGCATACGAGAAACACTATTGCCCTGAGAAATACAATCTTGATGCAGCAACAGTGAAAAAGCAGAATGCAAGAATCGCTGACATCAAAAAGGATATGATGAAGGAACTCGGACTCAAGAAAAAGGACGTGTCAGAGGCAGTAGATGCAATGCTCGACAAGTTTGCAGCTTACGAATGCACACTTTTGGATTGGGTGGATGCAAACAAAGGCTACAGAAAATATGTGGCGCTTACCACAAAATGCTGGCCTGCATTTGAAGACATGTTTAAATTCGTGCCATGTTTTGTAAACAGCAGACTTACCGGTAGAGGAATACCTGTATCCTGCGAAGTTGATATTTACGGAGTTCTTTCAGAGTACATCGGATTGTGCATAAGCGAAGACCCTGTAACCCTGCTTGATATCAATAACTCTGTGCCTGCTGATATGTACAAGAAGTTTATCAAAGGCAAATTCGATTATGATTACAAGCCAACTGATGTATTCATGGGATTCCACTGCGGAAACACATGCTCTGCAAAGCTTATCAATCCGCATATCGGATATCAGAAAATCATGGCAAACACACATCCGAAGGAGTGGTGTGACGGAACCATGGAAGGAGATATTGCTCCTGGAAACATCACATTCTACAGACTTCAGTCTACGGCAGATGCACGCTTAAGAGCATATGCTGCAGAGGGCGAGGTTCTCCCGGTTGAAACCAAATCATTTGGTTCGATAGGAGTTTTCGCAATCAAGGAGATGGGACGTTTTTACAGATATGAACTCATAGATAAAAACTATCCTCACCATGGAGCAGTTATGTTCGGTCATTACGGAAAGACACTCTTTGATGCATTAAAATACATTGGTGTTGAGCCGGGCGAGATAGGATACAACAGACCGGTCGGCGACAGATATGCTACTGAAAACCCATGGGGGACCTTATAAATAAATGTAAGGTCTTAACGGTTTAAGAAAATCATTATATAATTATAATTAGATTTATATAAGCGACGGAGATTTTTAAGGAAAGGGAGGAAAGTACATGCATAATGTCAGAACGGTTAATGAGGATGTCATATGGCTGGGAGCTTCCGACAGAAGAATAGCGCTCTTTGAAAATGCCTATCCTGTTCCAAAAGGAATGTCATACAACAGTTATCTTATAAAAGATGAGAAAACCTGCCTTATGGATGGCGTTGATACAGCTGTATTGACAAAGTTTATGGCAAATCTGGAGTTCGCTTTGGGCGGAAGAGATTTGGATTACATGGTAGTTCAGCATATGGAACCTGACCATTGCGCGGCTATACCGGCTTTATTGTCCAAGTACAGCAACCTTAAGATTGTTGCTTCCCAGAAAGCGCTTGATATGATTAAGCAGTTTTTTGATATTGATTTGGGCGACAAGGCTATGGCCATCAAGGAAGCAGATACTTTAAATCTTGGAAAACACGAGCTGAAATTCTTTGCTGCACCTATGGTTCACTGGCCGGAAGTAATGGTGACCTACGATGCTAAGGACGGACTTCTCTTTTCTGCCGATGCTTTTGGAGAGTTTGGCTCTCTGGACGGTGGTATATTCGCCGATGAGGTGGACTGGGAAAGAGACTGGCTTGATGAGGCAAGAAGATACTATGTGAATATCGTTGGAAAGTACGGAGCACAGACACTAGCCCTGTTAAACAAAGCAAAGGCTCTGGATATTAAGATGATTCTCCCACTTCACGGACACATATGGAGAGAAAATCTCGATCTTATCATAGGAAAATATCAGAGCTGGGCAACATACACACCGGAAGAAAACTCAGTTGCGATATTTTACGGCTCTATCTATGGAAATACGGAGAATGCCGCAGAGATACTTGCCACAAAGCTTTCTGAAAAAGGTGTCAGAAATGTGAGAGTCTATGACGTGTCAAAGACCGATGTTTCAGAGCTTGTTTCAAAAGCATTCCAATATAAAGCACTTGTATTTGCCAGTGCTACATATAACGGAGAAATCTTCGACGGAATGCACACTCTCATCACGGATTTAAAGAATCATAATCTTTCAAAGCGAACTGTTGCCTTAATCGATAACGGAAGCTGGGCAGCAATTGCCGGAAAGAAAATGAGAGAGATGGTTGAGAGCATGAAGGAGATGACGGTTTTAGAACCTGTTGTTTCGCTGAAATCAGCTGTGAGTGAAGCCAATGTTGCGGAACTTGAGGAACTCGCGGATAGTCTTGTTGATTTACTTAACCAGTAAATCGTTTGCTCCGGAAACGAGGTATTTTTATGAAAAACAAAAAGATTCTTGCAGTACTCGGTGTAGCCGCTGTGGCAGCTCTGGCTTCGGGATGCGGAAATGATTCTAATTCCGATAATGGAGGACATGACGTGGAAGTAAAGGAAAGCTTTGAGAAGGATACGCAGGAGACGGAGATTGTACTTGAAACAGAGACTGAGTACGATGCAGCGACGGAGATTCCTATGCTCGTTTACGGTCCGCCTGAGACTTTTGAAGATGATGATGCTGAAATATCCGACACAGAGGATATAAATGCAGACGACTCTGACAAAGATTAATCATTGATTGAGATAAACAAAAAAATATGAAGGACAAATTTGCTGACCTGCCTTGTGATATCAAGGCAGGTCATTTCAAAAAATTAAAAGAATATAAGGAAAAGCTTTATAAAGAACCGGAATTAAAATCTCTTTTTATAGAAGCCACGCCTCTCTGCAACGAGAATTGTCTGCACTGCGGTAGCAGATGTAATGAAGGTGAGAAGGCGAGAAATGCAACATTATCGGATAAATGTTATGGTCTCTTTTATGATAAAGAGCTGCATACTGATAAAAGAATACTATCTAATGATGAGATTCTTACAGATGATGAAATAATTTCCATATTGGAACAACTGAAACATGATATGTATACGGCTACTACTTTCGAAGGTGGCAAAACCGGAAAAAGTATACTTCCCTTTATAAGTGTTACGGGCGGAGAACCATTATTGCGTAAAGGCTTGCCTGAACTTATGAAGCGTATAAGAGCCATGGGCTACAAATGGGGGATGACTTCAAATGGCACATTAATAACACCTGAAGTTGCCAAAGCTCTTAAGAATGCCGGAATGTATTCTATAGGGATAAGCCTGGATGGATTGAGAGATACACATGACCGCTTCAGACAAAGCAAGGGTTCATATGATAAAGCTATAGAGGGAATACAAAATCTAATGGCAGCAGGGCAGAAGAATATTCTCGTAACAACCGTTGTTCATAAGGATAACATTTCTGCGCTCTCTGAAATTCGTGATGTAGTAGTCAATCTTGGCATCAAAATGTGGCGAATCATAAATGTCGATCCGATAGGCAGAGCTCTTGATAACAGCCACATTCTGCTAGACAAAAAAGACTACAAGGCAATGATAGATTACATCGTAAAAGAGCGTGAAACGGATGATAAGTTGGATGTTGTATTCAGCTGTAATCATTATCTTGGACTTGAATATGAAAGAAAAACGAGACCATGGTATTTCTTTTGCCGCGCCGGACTTCAGGTGGCGTCCATTCAGTACAACGGAGATATAAGTGCGTGCCTTGATATAGAAAGAAGACCGGAACTCACATTTGGAAATGTGAGAAAGGACAATTTGTACTCAGTTTGGAAGAACGAATTTAAGATTTTCAGGGAGCCTAGGATTCAAAACAGCAAACATTGCAAAGCATGCTCGGAAAGAGAATACTGCGGAGGAAGCGGATTTCACACTTGGGATTTTAACAGAAACGAGCCGAAAATTTGCATGTTTGAGGAGTTAAACTCTGCAGAATAATAGCTTTTTTATCAAACGTTTAAGTGAGTAAAATCGTGATATTATTCGTAAGATATTTATATAAAAAACAATAACATGAGACTAATATGTTCATACGAAAGCGATATAAATACATTGTTTTACGGAGGGCGCATTAGCGTATGATATCATGAGCGTATACAAAACATCAAGATCGTTGAACATTAAGTTTGGTATAGTTCAGGGACTTATGTATGCATGTATGGGTTCGTTTGGTGGATTCATAGTGGCGCTTGGGCTTGCGAAGGGATACTCTCAGAGCAGCGTAAGCCTGGCACTGTCTTTAAACATGATATGTACAATAGCGGGGAATCTGTTTTTCGGATCCCTTGCGGATAGATTTGATAAAAATAAACAGATTTTTGTTTTTTGTATGGCATTAAGTGCTGTGGCTCAGGCGGGAATGGTTATGAGTAGCTTTTTCCCGGTATATGTTCTGTTTTACGCAATGCTTGGATTTTTTATGGGACCTGTTGGTGCGCTTCTTGACACATGGGTTTTACGAGGAATCAATTTTGATATCAAGACCTACGGAAGAATCAGAAGCATGGGCGCACTGGGATATGGAGTCATGATGCTTGTCGCAGGAATTCTGGTAAACAGATACGGATATTTCACAGCCATGGTTGTATCGGATACACTGTGCATTACAGATCTCCTTTTCGCAGCATTTCTTGTAAAGAATATCACAAGAGCCGAGCTTTTCCTGGCTGATCCTAGCAGGAAGCCGGAAACTGTTTCCACTGCTTCAAAGCATTCAAATCCAATCAAGGAGCTTACAAAATCGGGAGCTTACATTGGTTGGGTAATTATGATATTCCTTATCGGACTTTCAATGGCTCCGATAAACAGCATGAAGATAGTGATAATGGAGAGCGTTGGCGGAGATGTATCATCTCTCGGAATCGATGGCTTCCTAGGATGCTCAGTACAGTTTGTACTTCTCTGTGCATCAGGACTGATAGCAGGAATCTCCACTAAAAAGAGAGAAGTAATTATAGCAGCTATGACAGGAGTTTCCGTTGTACTGTGTATGTTTGCAAATTCCACTATTATGGTATATGGAGCAAGTATAATCCTTTATGGTTTGTTCAGTTTTGTGAATCCGACCACTAGAGAAATAGTTAAGGACAACATTTCTTATGAACATCAGACTGTGGCAATAGGAATAGCAGATCTTTCTTACGGTAATATATCCACGGTGGTTGCAATGCTTTACGCAGGAACTGTATCTGAAAGATTTGGACTCCACACCATGATAATGATGTGCTTTATTACGGTTCTTGTTCCAATAGCTCTTGCATTGCTGTCAGTATTAAAAGACCAGATTGACAACAAACACAAGCATTGTTGCCAAACAGTATAGTGATAAGAATTAAGCTAATGTTATCTTTTATGAGACGTGGAAATATAAAAGGGCGGCGGTTTTCAACCGCCGTCCTTTATCTTAATTAGTATTAATAGTTAGTGTGCAACCTTGTAGCGTTCCTGCCTCAATTTGAGGATGAACTTGGATGTGAATTTCCTTATGTATGTCTGAATGTCTATCCGTTGATATAGTTGCATTGATAACAATATTCTCTGATAGAATATCTCCGTTGTCTGCAGCATATAGTGGAATATCCAGATATATCCCCATATTATCTTGTTTATCATATACAACAGAGAGGGAATCTCCTAAGCACTTGTATGCAAGATATCTGCCGGATTCCATTTCTGTTACTCGAAAATAGTCGGAATAATTCTCTGGGTCAAAATGAAAACTGTTGTACTTTTCTGAATCCCATTCTTCAATGGATGAGAAAAAAGCTTGATATTCGTTTCCAGACTCAATACTGTATTCTACTTGCTTAATTGACTCACCTTCACATTTTAGATTCAGCTCATAACATTCATAGCCAATTACCGAGTCGAAAGAGTCCTCAGAAAAGCAACCGACCAAAAAATCAAATCCAGTGTCAATTTCTACCGGGGATTCACTAAGAACAATCCCATTACCATCCTCAGCTTGAACCGTAATATATACACCCTCCCTTCCGTCAAAGATTAGTTCAAACGATGTGATAATCATAAAAATAATGAGACAAGCTGCCACATATTTGTAAATCCTTTTATAATTCTTGTTCTTATAAAAAACGCCATTTTTAATTTTGTCAGGGTTGGTTTCAATACGTTCCAGTGCACGCTTGTATTCAGATTTGAATTCATCTGTCATAATTTCGATCCTCCAAATATTCTTTAATAAGCCCTCGCGCTCGGTGTATGTCAGACATTACAGTGTTTTCTTTTCTATGCAACATAGAAGAAATCTCTTTTATGCTTAGTTCCTCATAATAATACAGATGAATCACCAGATTGTATTTTTTCGGTAATTTCATCAAAGCTTCCAAAAGAGGTTCGTAACATTCAGTTTGTACAGGGGTATTAACCAGCATTGAGAGCTCGTCAGTTGAGTACAGGTCTGTTTTTCTTGTCCATAGGCTGCGAAAATTCTTTTTGCATTCATTTATCGTAACGCGTAGAAGCCAAGCTTTTAAATGTTCGTCACTTTCAAAACATTTATCTGCGGATTCCATGTATTTTATGAAGACATTTTGAGATATGTCTTCAGCAGTGCTTCTGTTTTTTACATACACAAAGGCAAGTTTAAAAACTGTGTCTGAGTATTTTGTTATTATTTCTGTCACATCGCTTTTGGCACGTACCAACGTTTAATCACCCCTTCATAAGTAATATCCACAAAAAAGCAAAAATATTGCAAATAAAGTGAATAATTAAAAAATATTTTAACAGACATATAAATCAATTAGTATAAGTCATAGATTAATACTCAAATATTTAAACCAATAAAAAGATAGATTGGTTGTTGACTTGTGAAGATATAAGTGCTAAATTCTTTTACATAGTTAGTTACGACTAACGAAATGATTTTTTACTCATGTTGACAGATGTGATATAGGCCGCATGAATTATGCGGCTTTTATATCACCCGATGGTTAGAGACGACTAACGAAAGTAAACAGAGAATAACCGAGAGGCAAGAGAGATGTTGAAAGAAGAAATCGTCGAATATTGTGCCCCTACATTGGCAGGCATAAAAACAGCAAATCTGTTTGGTGTTGCGGGAGGATTGGATGAAATAGCAGAGGAAATAAAAAAACTCAACCAAACCTTTATAAAAAAGGGACTGAGGGTGATACCTGTAAATTGTTCAAACAGAAAGACACTAATATATATTTACAGGCCGGAGCGACTGAAGGCGGATCTGGAGAAGAAGATTGCTTCGGATATATTGAAGGACAAAGGTTATTCTTCTCTCAAACCTGAGTGCTGTGTGGTCCAATTGGCAAAGCGCCTCAGCAGAAATAAGGATTTCCCTCATGAGGTTGGATTGTTTTTGGGATATCCTCCGGCTGACGTAAAGAGTTTTATGGATAATCCGTGTGACGGAGTGAAATGCACCGGATGTTGGAAAGCATATTCCGATGAGAAAGAGGCCATAAAAACGTTCGAAAAATACAAGAAGTGTACAAGTGTATACAAAAATGAGATTAAAAAAGGCAAATCCCTGGAATCATTGATTGTGGATACACGCAATCAAAATGATTATCAGGTTGCAATATAAATACCGAAAGGAGTTATAATTAGGATGAGTAAAGTAGCAGTAGTTTTTTGGAGTGGTACGGGGAACACAGGAACAATGGCACAGGCTGTGTCTGAAGGTGCAAAGAGCGCCGGAGCAGATGTGACATTGCTTGGAGCATCGGAATTCGGAAAGGATAAAGTGGCTGAATTCGACGGAATTGCGTTCGGATGTCCGGCTATGGGAGCAGAAGTGCTTGAGGAAGTGGAATTTGACCCTATGTTTACCGATGTTGAAAATTCGTTATCAGGAAAGAAGATAGCATTATTTGGTTCATATGGCTGGGGAGACGGCCAGTGGATGAGAGATTGGGAGGATCGTTGCAAAGCAGACGGAATAAATCTTGTTACAGACAGTGTAATGGCAAATGATGCGCCAAATGACGATGCGCTCGAGGAGTGCAAGGCTCTTGGACGAGCAATAGCATAATCTTTCATCTGCAAAAGTAAAGCATTATGAGGATGGATATTTTAATTGGAACACTTATCCCATTTGCCGGGACGGTAGCCGGATCAGCAATGGTTTTCTTTTTGAAAAAGAATCTTAGCAGGTCATTACAAAGGTCACTGACAGGTTTTGCAGCCGGAGTAATGGTCGCTGCTTCGATTTGGAGCCTTTTGATTCCTGCCATAGATCAATCCGATTCGCTCGGAAAGCTGTCCTTTCTTCCCGCCTTTGCAGGTTTTTGGGGAGGTATACTCTTCCTTCTTACATTGGACAGCATCATTCCGCATTTGCACATGAATTCGGAAAAATCAGAGGGATTAAAAAGCAAATTCAAAAAGACAACCATGATGGTTTTGGCAGTCACTCTTCACAATATTCCGGAAGGAATGGCAGTGGGAGTTGTATTTGCCGGACTGCTTTCGGGAAATGCCAATATTACCACGGGAGGAGCTCTTGCATTGGCGCTTGGAATTGCCATACAGAATTTCCCTGAGGGAGCAATAATATCCATGCCTCTTTATGCACAGGGGAGGAGTAGAAAAAGGGCTTTCATAGATGGTGCTCTGTCAGGGGCAGTCGAGCCCCTGGGAGCCGCACTTATGATTGCGTTTGCAGGTGTTTTATACAATTACATGCCTTTCTTACTCTCGCTTGCGGCAGGAGCCATGCTTTATGTTGTAGTGGAAGAGCTCATTCCCGAGATGTCGGAGGGAGAACACTCCAATATCGGAGTAATCATGTTCGCGGTTGGATTCTCTCTTATGATGACACTCGATGTTGCACTTGGATAAAACTAAGATAAGACCCATCTTTTTCCGGGCGTCTGTCTTTTATGGCAGATGCCCATTTTTTCTTCTCGCTGATCATTTATCTATACACAGGTTTAATGGCAAAATCGTTTTATATTCTTAATGATTATGCGCAAAGTGCCATCATCATAGCCAGTGAACGCTTTTAGCTATTAGGCTAAATGAAAATAGGAGTTGAGTTCAAGAAGACAAAAATGCGGAGTCGACGAAAAAAATGTAGTATAATGAAAACAGATGGGACTTTGAAATGAGTTTTACTATAAAAACAAAAGTGAGGGATAGAGTATGAGTTACAACGAAACATATAATGAGTGGCTTGAGAAATTGGCCGAGACAGATCCGTTAAGAGCAGAGCTTAATGCGATTAAGGACGATGAAAATGATAAGGAAGAGAGATTTTACCAGAATCTTTCATTTGGAACAGCGGGACTGCGCGGAAAGATTGGTGCAGGAACCAATCGCATGAACAGACTTACGGTTGGAAAGGCTACTCAGGGAATAGCTTCATATATAGTTTCATTTGGAAAAGAAGCTATGGACAGAGGAGTTGTCATTGCACATGACCCGAGACATTTCTCAAGAGAATTCTGTGAGCTTGCATGCTCTATTTTTGCCGCAAACGGAATAAAGGTGTATACATTCCCGGATTTGAGACCGACTCCGGAACTTGCATATATGGTAAGAAGATTAAAGACAATATGCGGAATAAACATTACTGCATCGCACAATCCGAAGGAGTACAACGGATATAAAGCGTACTGGGAAGATGGATGTCAGGTTTCAAGCGAAGTGGCAGATAAGATGACTGAAAGCATAGAAAAGGTAGATATCTGGACCGGAATAAAAACATCTGATTTTGATGAGATGGTTAAAAGCGGAAAGATAACAGTACTCGGAGAAGCGTACGACAGAGAATACCTCGATCTTATCGAAGGGCTTGCAATACATGAGGGAGACGAACTCGACCTTTCGATTCCGTTAATCTATACTCCTCTGAACGGTTGCGGATTTGTTCCTTTTGGTCAGATGTTAAAGGACAGAGGCTTTACCAATTGGGCGATGGTTAAAGAGCAGGAAATGCCTGACCCTGATTTTACTACCGTAGGATACCCAAATCCTGAGGATCCAAAGGCATTTAAGCTCAGCGAAGAATATGGAAGAAAGATGGGAGCAGAGCTTCTTATGGCGACAGACCCTGATGCTGACAGATTTGCTATAGAAATCAGAGATAACGACGGAAACTATATTCCATTAAACGGAAACCAGACCGGCTATCTGCTTGTAAACTATGTACTTGAGGGGCATAAAGATGCAGGAACACTTCCGACAAACGGTGCGATGGTTAAGTCCATAGTTACATCAACACTCTCAACACGTATTGCAGAAGCTTATGGCGTAAAGATGTTTGAGACTCTCACAGGATTCAAAAACATCTCAGGAAAAATACCTTATCTTCATGAGCATGGCTTGAAGTATCTTTTCGGATACGAGGAGTCTGTAGGATATGCTGCAAGTGAGTCAATACGAGACAAAGACGGAATATCTGCAGGAATGCTCGTGGCTGAAGCAGCTGCATATTATAGAAAACAGGGAAAAACACTTTGGGATGTATTAAACGAAATATACGAGAAATACGGATTCTTCACAGAGGATGAGCCAAACATTGTCCTTGAAGGACTTGAGGGTGCTAGAAGAATAGAGCGCATGATGGTTTCATTTAGAGAGAATCTTCCAAAGACAGTAGCAGGATGTGAAGTCGAGAAAGTAATAGATTACAAGAACGGATATGAGGATGTTCCGCCGCAGAATGCTATAAGAATATTCCTTAAGAACGGAGCATGGTTTGCTGTAAGACCGAGTGGAACCGAGCCTAAGATTAAGTTTTATTTCTACTCAGTGGGAGACACCAAGGAAGAATCAGCAAAAATTAATGCTGCAATAAAGGCTGAGATACTGGATCAGATTAACTCCGTGGAATAAAAAATGAAAAAGTTGTTGACAACTGCAATTAGATTGCGTACAATCGAATTACAAAATCAATTGAGCTCAATTAAAATACAAAGATAAACTTGTTGGTCATGAGAACAATCGGTTGTTGAGTAATAAACTTATTCGATAGCGCAGATGAGCGGAGGATAAAACAATGGAAAGGTATGATATCGCAGTAATAGGTACAGGACCGGGCGGACTTGAAGCAGCAATCACGGCAAAAGTCAGAAACAAATCTGTCTTACTTCTTGGAAGCCGTGAATCATCAGAAAAGGTTGCAAAGGCACATACGGTTCAGAACTACCTCGGATTAAAAGATATAAGCGGTGCTGACATGTCGAAGGCATTCGTGGACCATGCATTGTCCATGGGACTCGAGATAACTGAGGACAGAGTCAATGCAGTTTACTCCATGGGTAAGTATTTTGCCATCCAGGGACACAACGACAATTACGAGGCATCTTCGGTGATTCTTGCAGTCGGAATGACAGCTATGAAACCTCTTCCGGGAGAGATGGAATTCCTGGGAAGAGCGGTAAGCTACTGTGCTACTTGTGATGCGGCATTATACAAAGGAAGAACAGCAATTGTGGTGGCATACAGTAGCGAAGATGAGGCAGAAGCAGCATTTTTGGCAGAGAGAGCAGACAAGGTTTACTACCTCCCACAGTATGATTTTTCAGGATCTTTCAAAGATAACATAGAAGTTATGGAAGGAAAGGAACCGGTTTCCATTGAGGTTTCAGACGGAAAAGCCACACTTAATACTAAGGACGGCAGCATCGCAGCCGATGGAATCTTTATCCTTAGAGAACAGATTGCTCCATCTCAGCTCGTACCGGGATTGAAGCTTGACGGAAATCATGTGGAGGTTGACAGAAGCATGGCTACCAACATCAAGGGATTGTTTGCCTGCGGAGATATAACCGGAACACCATATCAGTACATAAAAGCAGCAGGTGAGGGAAATGTTGCAGCATTATCCGCTGTTTCGTACCTTCAGAATGCTGATAAATAACGCGAATAAGATACATTCAAAATCGCAAAAAAGGATAATTACAGTATATAAAATCACAGATTCAGTAAAGGAGAAATAACATGGTAAAGAAGATTAACACATCAGAATACAATGAGAACTACACATCAGGATCTACAGTAATCGATTTCAACGCAACATGGTGCGGACCATGTAAAATGCTTGCACCTGTTCTTGAGGAAATCTCAGACGAACTTGAAGGAAAGGCAAACTTTGTAGCAATTGACACAGATGAGAATCCGGACCTTGCAAAAGAGTTTGGAATCATGAGCATTCCGGCTGTCGTAGTAGTTAAAGACGGTGTAAAAGTGGATATGAACGTTGGTTTTGTTCCTAAAGATGTATTAAAGGACTTCATTGAAAGCAATATTTAATACAAAGGGTGTTGAAGGATTGGTATTCAATACTATATAGTATATATGGAATTGAGCTTACCGGCTCTCAATATCAAAAGAAAGGGATGTAAACAGTGTCCGAAAAATATGAATCCTTAAAATTGTGTAATCAGTTATGTTTTCCTTTGTATGCATGTTCAAAGGAAATAGTAAAGAGATATAAGCCATACCTTGATCCGATAGATTTGACCTATACCCAGTATATCGCCATGATGGTTATTTGGGAGGAAAAGGAAATCACAGTAAAGGAACTTGGAGAAAAGCTTTTTCTCGATTCGGGAACACTTACTCCGGTACTTAAAAAACTGGAGCAAAAAGGATATGTCACCAGACAGAGATCAAAGGACGATGAGAGAAATCTCATTATCAGCCTTACCAAGGAGGGCGAAAAGCTGAGGGATAAGGCACTGGAAGTTCCGAAAAACATGGGCAGTTGCATTTGTTTAAGCCCTGAAGAAGCAAATACCTTATACAAGCTTTTATACAAGCTGATTGGAAAAAAAGAATAAAACGATAATTCAAAGGCATAGGATTAATCCTCCGCAAGTGTGGATTTTTCCTATGCCTTCGTGTTATAATAACAGACGGATTTATAAGTTTTGGAGGTTTTAAAAAATGGAAAATGTAACCGTCAGAAGCCATCTGAGAATGATTGACTGGAAAGAGAATTACGAAAAAAACATTCTCGATGACTCCAGGGAAAATGCAAATGTTTATCGTCCGCTGGACTGCTACATTGGACATTGGGATTCCGACTCAGATTTTACGTTTTGTTTTCATAAAGAGTATGAGTCAAAAGCTCTGAGTATAGGAACTTATTTTCACGGTCATATTGAACCTTCCGATGAGGGCTGCCTTATAACCGGACACTTCTCAAAAAAGAGATCCGTAAATATATTCTTTATATTTGGTGGAATATTTACGATGTTGGTAGGTCTTGTAGGTATTTATATCGGAGATTATCAGACTGCAATAGTGGGATTTGCACTTTGCGCAATCCTCGCATTAAACTACTTTGTCACTCCGAGCCGTCAGAAAGAAAAGATTATAGATAAACTTGAGGAGATATCGTTCACGGATAACTATCATATAAAAAAGGGAAAAGCAAAGAAATACAGAAATAAATAGAATATGAATAAACAAGAAGAACTCTTGCCGATAAGGTAAGAGTTCTTTTATTAAACAATCAAATAATACAAGCAAACAGCTTTTTGTCGTTACTGTGGAGCATCAATAATGATATCCAAAGCCAAATGGAAAAGTCCGATGGCATAGAATTGTGTGTAATCCGCTACGTAGTATACCTTAGGTAGAAGTTCTCTCGGAACGTTTTCGGCAACCTTTTCAAGCACCGCGTTTGCAAATTCCTGATTAACCCTTTCGCCACCGATGAAGACGCATATTTCCGGATTCATTATTGCAGCATAGGTTTGAAGAGTCATAGCTGCATTTTCCAATGATTTCTCATAAGGAAGAGGGAGATAATTGTTATTCTCGTCTCTTTCAACTTTGTGGAGAGAAGGAAGCTTGCAGATCTCACCTGCAAAATGTCTGTATCCCTCCAAAATATTACCGTTGTGGATGATACCGCTTCCCATGTTTGCGTCACCGAAGAAAGCGATTGAAACAAGAGTTTCTACATTGGTGTCCTCATAAATGGATTTGTAAATTCCGTACGAGATGGCGTTCATATCATTTTCCATGATGACCTGTCTGCCAAGTGACTCGGAAAGATCTTTCGCAACGTCTCTTCCGTTTATATGTTTTACTCCCCATGACTGACGCCATTCACCATCCACGGAGTATCCGCTTATACCGAAAGAAATGATAAATATAGATGGAAACTCTTCAATAAATTGCTTTAAAAGTCGCTCTATCTCATCAAAAGAATGCTCTTTGGCATCAATTTTTCTTTCCGCAACAGGCTCCCTGTTCATATTTAAAATATGAAACTCGTAATAGTAGTTGCGTTCACTGTCTCTTCTCGTGAGATGAAAACAGCATATGAGTTTGAAATTAGCGTTAACCTTATAGGACTTAGCCGGTCGGCCGATTGATTTGGAACTTGCTTCCTCCACAAGCAAAACTTCGTTTGAAGCAAAAAGCTCGTTCAATATGCTTCCGCAGGTGGTAACACTTAAACCTGTCTCTTTTGCGATGGATTGCTTGGTTCCGGAACCCTGGTTCAGAAGTGCCTGTTTAACTAAATATACATTTCTTTCTTTGACCTGTATAAAAGTTAATTCGTTTGTTTTCCCCATAAAACCTCCGAAAAATATATCCTTATTTATTTGTAATAATCCGAACAAAAATCTTACGAACATTATACATTTCGGCATTATTAAAAGCAATAATATATGATAAATGCTTGTAAAAACCTTTATGAAAACCATATTAAAAATATTTTTAAAATTATTTTTAAAAAGGGTTGACAAAATTAAAAATCAATATATAATGGGTATTGTAGCAAGGAGCTACAGAGTATAACCAACCACAAGATCAACCAGAAATGGTTGATCGAACCAGGGTAACAATCACATTGACAACTTATAGATAGTAAATTGAGGAGGACAAAAGTATGACATTAGATGTTTTAAAGCTTAACAAAATCATGAACAAGAGAGCACAGCAGGAAAGAGATGAGCAGTTTCATCTTCACACACAGGTTCCTATGGACAGAACATACATCTGCTTAGGAAATGTGACTATGCCAGTAGCAAGATAGTTAGAAACCCTATATATACATTACCCCTAGAATAAAACCCTAAAGAAAAATGATCGCCGAACGGCGGTCATTTTTTATTTATCTGTTTTATTTGAAAATGAAAGTTTTGAGTGATAATATATCCTTTGATACGAATCGGAAAGGGAGACTATTTTATGCGTCGTATGGAATTTAAAATGGAGCGTCCCGGTTTGTGTGAGGTGGGCGATGTTCTCAAAGTCACCGAGGGAAAGCTTCCGACTTCCTATTATTACACTTTAGGTTACGCGTACGCCATGTCTGCCAACTACAAATTCAATGAGAGATTGATTTCTTCCGAGGGAAAAGTAGTTGATATCGTGGAGAATGAACGGGGATACTACGTGACAGTTGAGTTTGACGAAGACGAGCCGAGGAGACGTTAAAAAGTGCAACAAAAACAGGAAATGAATGAGCTTTTGGCGGAAAGCTTAAAGAGCCTTTCGGCAACAAGACCTATAGATAAGATAACCATAAAAGAGATAACCGACAAAGCCGGCGTTATCAGACCGACTTTTTACAATCACTTTCAGGATAAATACGAGCTCATAGAGTGGATAATGGAAAAAGAGCTTATGGAGCCGGTCAAACCGCTGCTTGACAACGGAATGATCAATGCGGCCACCATGCTTCTTTTGAAAAACATTGAGAATGACAAAGCGTTTTATACGGCAGTATCAAATCTTGAAGGACAGGATACATTTGAAACCATGGCTACAAGGCAGGTCGCTAAGGTCCTTGAAGATATCATGAAAGATGACCCGGACATGAAGATGAAAGAGCATCCGTGGATGACAAAGAGGGTCATTGCCGTATACTTTGCAAAAACCATGAGCTACGTCGTTAAAGAGTGGATAGACAGTGGAATGCCGATAGATGCAGCAGAGATGGCAGACGTGTACGACCTCCTGATGTCTACATCTTTGGTGGATGTTTTGACAAAAAAGTGACTTGGTTTAGGTGATATATATAGTTTTTTGAACATGTAAACAGCTGATATACAAATCGGCAAAAATGTATAAATAGGCTTAACACCGTGTGAGGATTGAATATTCAATTATTCAATCCTTTTTTGTATTTTATTGACTGTAAAAGGGGTCCATAAGACGGTGGATTCCCAAAGAGAGTATAAGAAAGAGATGATAAAATGAAAAATCTTGGAAAAGCAGTCGTAAAATTGCGAATACCGATCCTTATCTTGAGTATCATTCTTCTGATACCGGCAGGAATCGGTTATTTGAACACCAGAATCAATTACGATATTCTTTCGTACCTTCCAAAGGATATCGAAACCATGCAGGGACAGGATATCCTGCTTGATGAGTTCGGAACCGGAGCATTCAGCGTGTGCGCTGTCCGGGGAATGGAAAACAAAGAAATTACCACACTGGAAAATGAAATCAAAGAGATAGATGTGGTAAAGGATGTCATTTGGTACGGATCCATAGCAGACACATCAATGCCGATAGAGATTTTCCCGGATGAGATAAAAGATGCGCTTGTTGCGGAGGATGGAACACAGCTCATGATAATCACCTACTCGTCTTCAATGTCAACGGACGAAACACTTGAAGCAGTAGAGAAAATCAGAACACTCACCGACAAGCAGTGCCTTCTTAGCGGAATGTCAGCGGTAGTTGAAGACATCAAACTTCTTTGCAATAAGGAAGCAATAATATATGTAATAATTGCCGTTATCCTCTGTGCGGTAGTCCTTTCATTTGCAATGGACTCGTTCATGGTACAGGCGCTTTTCCTTTTAAGTATAGGAATGAGTATTCTTTACAACATGGGAACTAACTTTGTTTCCGGTGAGATTTCATTCATCACACAGGCGCTTGCAGCAGTTTTGCAGCTCGCCGTTACAATGGATTACTCAATCTTCCTGTGGCACAGCTATCAGGAAAACATAGAAAAAGTAGGAGATAAGAAAGAGGCTATGGCAGAGGCCATAAACCAGACACTTGTTTCCGTAATAGGAAGTTCCATCACGACAGTGGCAGGTTTCCTCGCAATGTGCTTCATGACATTTACTCTCGGTGTTGACCTTGGAATAGTTATGGCAAAGGGAGTTGTCTTCGGAGTTATCGGATGTGTAACAATACTTCCTTCAATGATTCTTCTCTTTGATAAAGCAATCGAGAAGACAAGACACAGAGCACTCCTTCCGGATGTCGGAAGAATCGGCGGATTTGTGACAAAGTTTTATCCTGTATTCCTGATAATCTTCCTGGTACTTATCGGACCGGCATATTACGGACAGGCTCATAACAAAGTTTACTACGATTTGGTAGCAACTCTTCCAGACAGACTTGAAAGCGTTCTTGCTTCTGAAGTGTTGGATGAGTCATTCAATCAGGGAGCAACACATGTAGTGCTTGCAGATTCCAACATGGATACAAGCGATGCATATCAGATGGAAAAGGAAATAGAGAACGTTGACGGTGTAAAAGCCTGCCTGGGACTTACATCGGTGGCCGGACCTCTTGTTCCAAAGGAAGCTCTTCCTGAGAAACTTGTAAACGCTTTGGACAGCGGTAAATATCAGATGATATATGTAATGTCCGAGTATAAGACAGGTTCAGATGAAGTAAACAGTCAGTGCGATGCGATAAAAGCCATCGTAAAGAAATATGATGAATCAGCGATGCTTATCGGTGAGGCACCATGTACGGAAGACCTCATAGATATAACGGATATAGATTTCAAGACAGTAAGTATTGCATCGATAGTAATGATATTTATTATCATTGCCATCGTACTTAAATCTATAAGCCTTCCGTTCATCCTGGTATTCCTTATTGAATTCGGAATCTTCGTTAATATGGGTATTCCTTATTACACAGGAACGGTACTTCCGTTTATCGCTTCTATAGTAATAGGAACCATACAGCTCGGTGCAACGGTAGACTACGCAATACTCATGACGAACCGTTATAAGAGAGAGCGTTATGAGGGAAATGAAAAGAAAGAAGCCATCAAGACCGCAGTTGTCACATCACTTCAGTCGGTACTTGTTTCAGCCTTGAGCTTCTTCGCAGCAACTTTCGGAGTTGGTTTGTATTCAAGCAACGCCATGATTTCAGCCCTTTGCATCTTGCTTGCAAGAGGAGCGATGATAAGTCTTCTCTGCGTAGCATTCCTGTTACCGGCATTTTTCATGGTATTCGATCCAATCATAGTGCGAACCAGTATCGGATTCTTGCCTAAAGATAAAAAACAGAACAACACAAAAAGCAAAAGACACAGTTCAGGAGGAATGACAAATGAAGTTGTTGGAGTTAAAGGATAGATTCAATAAAAAATTCGTTATAAAGGTTGTAGCAGGAGTTCTTGTTGTATCACTTATTACAGGGAGCACCTATGTTTACAATGTATACGGTGAGAAGAAAGACGCAGTTGAGGTTTCAACAGAAGTAGCAGAGTCAGAAAAAGATACAGAAAATGACTTGAGTGCAGATGAGGAAATCGGAAGTCTTATCCAGAGTTCACTCGGAGTAACTGAGGAAGAATCAGGAAAAGACGAAACCGTATATGTCATCGCAGATGCTTACGGAAACGAAGGCGAAAAGATAGTAAGTGAGTGGCTCAAGAACACAGATGGAAGCGATACTTTAAAGGATAGTTCCACATTGAAGAACATCACTAACGTAAAAGGTAATGAGACATTTACTCAGGATGGCGATGAAATCACCTGGAATGCAGAAGGAAACGACATCTATTATCAGGGAACAACAGACAAAGAGGTTCCTGTAACAGAGAAAGTTACATATTACATGGACGGCGAGGAGATGTCTGCAGAGGACATTGCAGGAAAGAGCGGACACCTTAAGATTCGTATTGATTACACAAATAACCAGACCGAAGACGTTGAAATCAACGGTAAGAAAGAGACAATAACTGTTCCTTTCATCGTTGCTTCAGGAATGGTATTGAATGATAAATTCAGAAACATTGAAGTATCAAACGGAAAAGTAATCTCAAACGGAAGCAGCGACATCGTTTTGGGTATAGCTACACCGGGATTGAAGGAGAGCCTCGGAATAGAGGACGAAGACAAACTTGAGGATGTAGAAATCCCTGAGTATGTTGAGATGGAAGCAGATGTTGAAGATTTCGAAATGTCTTCTATTCTTACAGTTGTGACAAACAGCTCAACACTCGATGTAAACGACCTTGAGCTTGATGATCTCGATGACAAGATTGATGAGCTTCAGGATGGTTCTTCAAAACTTGTTGACGGTTCTGACGAGCTTGCAGACGGAGTTGATACATTAAATGATTCTCTCGGCGATTTCTCAAAAGGAATGGGAGACCTCAAGACAGGAATCAAGAATTACACAGACGGAGCAAAGCAGGTTGCTGACGGAATCTCAACTTTGAACAGCAACACATCTGCATTAAAGAGCGGTGTCGGCACATTGAACAGCAGTGCAAGCACATTGAACTCAGGTGTTTCAAAGCTTGATAAGGCTCTTAAGACAGCTATGACCGATGAGGAAAAGGCTGCAGCAAAACAGTCTGCAAAGGAAACTGTAGATGCTCAGATGGCAGATGACAGCAACGCGACAAGCTACAACAACATTAAGAATCAGGCTTCAACAACCTTCTACAATACGGTTGCAAGCGAAGAAAACAAAACCGCAGCAGCAGCTCAGGCTGCAACATCAGCTACAAATACAATAAACGGACAGGTTGATGCAATCAAGGCAGCAGCAGTTCAGGCAGTAGATGCCCAGATGGCAGACGACAGCAACGCAACAAGCTACAACAATATAAAGAATCAGGCTACAGCAGCCTTCACATCAGCTATCTCAAATGATGCAACAAACACACAGATAGCAAGCAGCATAAGCGGAGCTGTAGATCAGGTTTCAACAGCAGTAGCTACTTCTTCTGCAGATGCAACAGTTAATGCAACAATTGCACAGCTTCAGCAGGCAGCAGCTTCACTTGACACGAGCACAGCTGAAGGCGCATATGCTGCAGGTGTTATAAATAATATTGTTGCAAATCTTTCAAATCAGAACACTAAGGATTCCATAAAGAATGCAGTTGCAGCCGGAGTATTGGGAAGCGATACATACACCGGAGCAAGAAACAATGCATCTTCACAGCTTGCAGCGGGAATCACAGGAAGCATCGCTTCTTCAGCAGCAGGTACAGTGGGAACAACAGTAGCCGACACAGCAAAGACAGCAGCAGAGACAGCAGCAGGTACAGCAGCAGTTTCGGCAGCACAGCAGGTTGCAGGTTCAGTAGCATCAGAAGTTGCCTCATCAGTAGTTGAGAGCGTAGCTTCATCAGCAAAGGACAGCGTCGGAACAAGCGTTGCAGACGCAGTAAAGACAGCAGCAGAGACAGCAGCAGGTACAGCAGCAATCTCAGGAGCTGAGAGCGCAAAGAGCAAGATTGCAGCATCAATCGAAGCTAAGGATTCAAAGACAGGATACTCACTTGTAACCGGAATGCAGGCACTTGCAAGTGGAACAGATACATTGAACACATCTGTCGGAACACTTTCAGATGGTATCACAAAGCTTTATAACGGAAGCAACACACTTGTTTCAAACAACGGAACACTTAATGACGGTGCAACAAAGCTTAATGATGCAACAGGAAAGATTGTAGACGGTGTATCAGCACTCGATGACGGAGCAAACGATCTCGCAGAGGGAATGCTCAAGCTTGATGAAAAGGGTATCGAGAAGCTCGTTGATACATACAACGGAGATGTAAAGGACGTTACCGAGAGACTTAAAGCGGTAGTTGATGCGGGACATGACTACGACAACTTCTCCGGAAAGGCAGAGGGCACAGTGGGAACCACAAAGTTCATCATAAAGACAGCAGCTATCGAAAAATAATTTACGAAAAATGCAGGCTTTTGAAATCGGTCTCCGGATTGTTTTCAAAGCCTGTATTGGACGTGATTAAGGGAGAATAACCATGGAATGGTTAGAATGTGTTTTAATCGTATGCGGAATATCGTTTGATGTTTTTGCACAGATGGAATGCCAGGGATCACTCGTGGCAAATATAAAAAAAGCTCAGATTATCAAGCTTTGTTTAGCTGTAGTAGCATGGCAGTTCATTGCACTGTTCCTGGGTCACAGCCTTGCAAATCTCCTTGTCGCAAAAGGAGATATTGCGGGAAGTGAGCTTATCTTAGGACAGGTAATGTCAGCCGTTATACTTGTGGCGCTGGGAGTCAGACAGATATTTGTCTCCCAGGCAAAGCTTGCCTATGTTGAAAAAAGAGAGGATACGCTCTCTTTGAAAAAGATGCTCTTACTTTTGGGAAGAGTGACAATGTATACCATACTTACAGGTATTGCGCTCGCATTTTCGGGAGCAAATGTCGTCATGGTTATAGTCTCGGTGGCACTTATGAGTGTGCTTGCCGTGACATTGGGAGCATATGCCGGATACAATTTTGGCTTTGAGCATAAGGCAAAAGCTTATGTTGCCGGAGCTGCTATTCTTATAATTATAGGAGCGGAGCTTCTCATCAAAACTTTGATGACGCTTTAATGCTTGGATAAAATACAAAAGCCTTGTAAAACGTAGCATTTTTTGGTATAAATTTAATATGGTTTAAAGAGGTTGTGTTAACTTGAAGAAAGTGCGCACAACCTCTTTTTTTGCCCTTTTTTAGGGAATCCACCGAAGGCACTTGTTTATCTGAAAATGAACACTTTTGTTTTCACATTTATAAAAATTTAGAAAATAACATGTTGAAAACATTCAAAAGCGGTGGTACTATTTTACTCGTTAAAAAAATAACGAAGAGAGAAGAGGAGAGTGTAAATGAATATTATCGTTTCATTTCTTATCTGTTTTCCGTTAATTGTTTCTCTTCTTATGTATTGCATAAGAGTAAATAAGGTGAGAAACGCAATAGCATATGTCAGTGCCGTAATCATTATGGGCGCAGTGGCATTGCTTGTCGGTGAATGGGTAATGAACGGCTGCGTGCCGATAAAACTGTTCACTGAGACAGAAACAGTAGACAAGATTATAGTAGCGGTAGAGTGGTTGATCGTGATTTTGGTGACTTATCTCAGCTTTAAGCATAAGAAAGCATGGGTAAGTCTCTTGTCAGTTGTTCCGACTGCATGCCTTACTTATTTGGATTTCAATGGGCCGGCTTTGGTGGAACAGCCACATATTTACATCGATCACATGTCTGTGCTGATGTGCATTATCATCGGACTTATCGGAGGCCTTATTGTTATTTATGCAGTTGGATATATGCATGGATATCATCACCATCATTTGGAATTTGAGGACAGAAGATATTATTTCTTTATGCTCCTTTTTGTATTCCTCGGAGCGATGTTTGGATTTGTTCTTTCAGACAGCACCCTTTGGATTGATCTTTTCTGGGAAATGACAAGTATTTGTTCATTCCTTCTTATAGGATATACAAAGACAGATGAGGCTATAACAAACTCATTTAGAGCATTATGGATGAACCTTCTTGGAGGATGTGCTCTCGCAGCCGGAATCATCTATCAGGCATATTTCCTTGATGGAAACATGTCTCTTCAGGCACTCATCGGAAGCGGTGTTTCGGGTTCGAAGTTTGCAGTTGTTCCTGTAGCGCTTATATCTTTTGCGGCTCTTACTAAGGCAGCTCAGATGCCTTTTGCAAAATGGCTTATGGGAGCCATGGTAGCGCCTACACCTTCATCGGCTTTGCTCCATTCGGCAACAATGGTT
>JAILLZ010000216.1 GCA_024692885.1 Lachnospiraceae bacterium
TATACTTAGCGAGTATTCGACCCAGTTTACATTGAATTCTGCTTCACTCGCGTTTTTTGAAGAACATCAAAAATCAATCATCAAAGATGATGCATTACAGAAAATGGCAACCCTTTAAGGGTTGCCATTCTTTTACTTATCTGATTTTTTCTTACTTTGAAATAAAATCGTTGATTTCCTTTACAAGTTCGTCTGCATTGATTCCGTGAACTGCTGCGGCCTCCTCAATTGTCTCCATCTGAGATGATGGACATCCGAGACAATGCATACCTATGTTTAAAAGGATAGGAGCTACATCCATGTTGATTTCAAGGAGCTCTCCGATTCTTGTTTCTTTTGTAACTGTTGCTGCCATGTTTTCCTCCTTACTTAGATTCATCAAAACATTAGTATGTGAATTATAATACCTATTTCCCACTATTTCAAGATAACTTAGGGACCATTTTTCTCATTTTTTCACTTGTTTTATATTTTGATTTATATTAAAATGCAAATTAAGCTTAACGCTAAATATAAGGTATTTATATTATAAGGAGGACTTAAACTATGGCATATGTTATTACAGACGCTTGTGTAATGTGTGGTTCATGTGAAGGTGGATGCCCAGTTGGAGCAATCTCTGCCGGAGACAGCCAGTACGTTATTGACGCTTCAGCATGCATCGATTGTGGATCATGCGCTGGAACATGCCCTACAGGAGCTATCCAGGAAGGCTAATTTAAAGCAAAAAAAGAAAGAGCATTTACACGGTTGTGTAAATGCTCTTTTTTTATCCTCTTTCCATATTTGCGAACTTCGTATACTGAGGCAACCATACAAGTTTAACGGTTCCTATAGGGCCGTTTCTTTGCTTAGCCAGTATTACCTCCGCCACGTTTTTTTCTTCGGTATCGTGATTATAATAGTCATCTCTGTAAAGGAACATAACCACATCGGCATCCTGCTCGATAGCTCCCGACTCTCTAAGGTCGGAAAGCATAGGCCTGTGATCCGGTCTCTGCTCTACCGCTCTGGAAAGCTGGGAAAGTGATACTACCGGAACATTCAGCTCTCTTGCAAGGCCTTTGAGCGCTCTTGAAATATCGGAAATTTCCTGCTGACGGCTTTCATTTGACTTGCCCGAACCGGACATAAGCTGAAGGTAATCGATTATTATTAAGTCGAGTCCCATCTCTAACTTATACTTTCTACATTTGCTCCTGAGATCGTTTATCGATATACCCGGAGTATCATCTATGATGAGCCTTGAATTTCCCACCACATTGGCTCCTTCAATAAGCTTCATCCAATCTGTTTCGGAAAGATTTCCGTTTCTTAAGTTTTGAGCTTCAACCCTTGATTCCAACGCGAACAATCTGTTTACAAGCTGTTCCTTGGACATCTCGAGACTGAATATTGCCACGGAAAGATTCTCATGAAATGCTGCATACTGTGCCAGATTAAGCACAAATGCCGTTTTTCCCATTGAAGGTCTTGCCGCTATAAGAATGAAATCCGAAGGCTGAAGTCCGGACATCTTGAAATCCAGATCCGTAAATCCTGTCGGAATTCCCGTAATGTTTCCGTCACTCTGTGCTGCGAGGTCGATTTTTCTCAAGGCGTTCATTACGACTTCTTTTATCGGAACGAAATCTCCTCCACCCTGTCCCTGAAGGATATTGAACATCTTTTTTTCTGCTTCAGCCAGAACGATATCCACGTCTTCGCTTCCATTGTAGCACGAGTTCTCAATCTCCTCGTTTACACGAATAAGCCTTCTCATTACAGCTTTATCCTTAACAATCTGGGCATACGACTGAATATTTGCGGAGGTCGGAACCTGCGCAACCAACTCTCTTACATATTCAAGACTGCTGATTTCAGGCGGAACATTCATACTTTTCAGTTTTGCCTGCAAGGTAACCAAATCTACCGGCTGTCCACTATTGAAAAGTTCAACCATTGCCTGAAAAAGCATTCCGTACTGACTGTAATAAAAGTCTTCCTGTAAGAGCATCTCAGAGGCTTTTACTATAGCCTCCTTATCCATTATCATCGATCCGACCACGGATTGTTCAGCTTCAAGACTGTTTGGCATTACCCTCTTTAAAACTGCTTCATCCATTACTGGCCCTCCGATATATGAACTCTGAGTGTTCCTGTCACCTGAGGATGAAGTTTTACCGGAACCTCATATGTTCCAAGGTTCTTTAATGCCTCCGGCAACTGCATTTTCTTTTTGTCTATATCAATTCCATGCTGAGCCTTAAGGGCACTTGATATTTCCTTTGTTGAGACGGAGCCGAATGAACGTCCGCCAGATCCTGTCTTTATAGATACTTCTACCTTGAGTTTTTCAAGTTCCTTTGCAAGCTCTTTTGCTGCTTCCAGGTTTTCAAGCGCTATCTTATCTGCGTTTTTATTCTGTAATTTCAAGTCATTAAGGCTTTTGTTTGTGGCTTCAACTCCCAGTTTCTTTGAAATAATGACATTTCTTGCATAACTGTCGTTGAGCTCCACAATGTCACCTTTTTTTCCTACTTTTTTTACATCTTCCAGTAATATGACCTTCATTATAATTCTATTACTCCTTCTGCTATCATCTGATCCAGTGTCTCGCGAATTATAGCTTTTACCTCATCTACCGATTCACTTCTCTGCGCACCGGCTATGTTGAGATGTCCGCCTCCACCGAGTCTTTCCATAATGATTTGTACGTTTTCATCTATGGATCTTGAACTGATAAATACTTTTCCCTGATATTCAGTGAGTACAAATGATGCTCTGATTCCGGTGATATTCAGCAATTCGTTTGCGGCTTGAGCAGCCACAACAGTTGGGCTGTCAACCTCGGAATTACATACGGAAATCGCAAACGCTCCTCTGTATATCTCGGCGTTTCTCACTACGGAAGCCTTTGCCTGATAAGACTCAAAATCGTTTCTCAACAATTTACGTACTCTTACAAGGTCCGCTCCGCATCTTCTAAGGTATGCGGCGGCTTCAAAAGTTCTTACACCTGCTTTTGATGAAAAATTATTGGTATCGATAAGCATTCCCGAAAAGATTGTATCCGCTTCCTGCGGTTTGAGTTTGATAGGGTTTTCCGAGAAATACTGCAATACTTCCGCAACCATCTCACATGCACTCGATGCATACGGCTCAATATATGAAAGTACCGGATTCTTTATTACTTCATTTCCCTGTCTGTGATGGTCAAGTACCACTATTGCCAGGTTCTTTTCAAGAAGGTCCGGACACTCCGTATAGCTTGGTCTGTTGGTATCCACCACAACGACCAGTGAATTACGATATGCCGCATCCACAGCCTGTGGGCTCTTTACAAACATATCATCCGGATAGCCAAGTTCCGGACTGAACATATCTTTAAACGGTTTGAGTGATGAAGTCACATCATTAATGACAATCTGACATTTTTTACCCATCTCTCTGGCTGCCACATAGATTCCCACAGCTGCGCCGAAGGAATCGACATCGCTCAAATGATGTCCCATTACGAGAACATTGTCCTTACTTTCCATCATTTCGCGAAGCGCATGAGCCTTAACACGTGCCTTTACTCTAGTGTTCTTTTCAACTGTCTGTGACTTTCCGCCGTAATATGAAACCTGTTCGTTTTCTTTTACAACAACCTGATCTCCGCCACGGCCCAATGCAAGGTCAATGGCTGTTCTGGTAAACTGGTAATTCTCATTGAAGCTCTCACCGCTTACACCCACACCCATACTCATGGTGACGGACATGTCGTTTCCGGCTTTTACGGTTTTTACGTCCTCAAGGATTTGAAACTTACCTTCTTCAAGCTGATGCAGATGCTTTTGTTTCATTACTATGAAATACTTGTCTTTATCGGTTTTTCTGACAAGTGCATCCACCTTTGAAAAGTACTGGTTTACCTTTCTGTCTATAAGCGCCATGAGAAGTGATTTTCTCACGTCTTCAACGGAATCCATTACTTCATCGTAGTTGTCTATATAAGCCAGGGCACTTACAAGTTTCTGTTCCTGATTTTCCCTGATGTATGAATACAGCTCTGTCTGATCGTAAATAAATACCGAAATAAGATAATCCGTATTCTGTTCTTCTTCTGTTTTCTCGGTCTCCGCTATGCCAAAGTACGTTTTTTTGGCTATTGTATGGAGCATTTTATCGCCCCAAGGAAAATCGTACTCACTCTCATCGGCTGATTTTTCCAGCTTTTCCTTTGTTATGGCAGAAAATATCGATGTGATTGACTTTCTGTACTCCTTATCCTTACCGGTAAAGTCACAGAATTTTTCATTAACCCATATTATCTTTCCTGTCTGATCCAGCAAAGCGTATGGGACATCCAAGCCGTCTAAAAGTTCCCTTTGGACCGTTCCGTACTGGGTGGCAAAATCCACCAGTTCGTCCATTAACTCTGTTCGGCTTTTATAATAGATTGAAAATGTAATCACAAAGTAAACTGCCACAAATCCCGAAACTGCGACACCTGCTCTTATGTCATTCAGGTAAACCGCAACGTTAGCAATTACCAACACTATGGTGAGATACAGTGGCCAGCGCAGATAATTTATGATTCTACCCTTTAATTTAATATCTTTATTCATTCAAGCCCTACCTCTAAAGCCCCTTTTTATGCTCTACAAGATTAAAGTATATCATTCCTGCTTATTTCGTGGCAAGTTACAGGTGCAATACGCGTTCTTTTATCTCCTGAGTTCTTCCCTGATTCCAGAACTGCGTACCTATATATCCACATGTTCTTCTTGCAACACTCATGGTCTGCTGATTTCTGTTGCCGCAATTAGGACATTCCCAGATAAGTTTCCCGTCATCATCGGTGATAACACTTATCTCTCCATCATAACCGCATTCACTGCAATAATCGCTCTTTGTATTAAGCTCTGCGTACATTATGTTGTCATATATGTGTCTCATGACAGCCAAAACCGCCGGGATATTGTCCTTCATATCAGGTACTTCCACATAGCTTATAGCGCCTCCCGGTGAAAGTTTCTGGAACTGGCTTTCGAAGGAGAGCTTTGTAAAAGCATCTACTTCTTCGGTTACGTGTATATGATATGAGTTTGTAATGTAATTCTTATCCGTAACTCCCGGAATTATTCCGAATCGCTTCTGCAAACACTTTGCGAATTTGTATGTTGTTGATTCAAGCGGGGTTCCGTACACAGAAAAATCTATATTCTCCTTTTCCTTCCACTTTGCGCATGCATCATTGAGATGCTGCATAACATCAAGTGCAAACTGCTTTGCGGATTCATCCGTGTGTGATTTGCCTGTCATGTATTTTACGCACTCATACAATCCTGCATAGCCCAATGAAATAGTCGAGTATCCACCCACAAGAAGTTTGTCAATCGTTTCCCCCTTGCCAAGTCTTGCGAGAGCGCCGTGCTGCCAAAGGATAGGCGCGATGTCCGCCTTTGTTCCCATAAGACGGTTGTGTCTCGCCATCAAACCCTTGTAGCAGAGTTCCAGTCTGTCATCGAAAACCTTCCAAAACTCCTCAACGTCTCCGTTTGATGTGCAAGCTATATCCACAAGGTTTATAGTGACAACGCCCTGGTTGAAACGTCCGTAATACTTCTGTTTTCCTTCTTCATAATTCTGGGCATTTGCGATATTTCCGGCACCTGCTGCCGTAAATCTGTCAGGTGTAAGGAAACTTCTGCAGCCCATGCATGTGTACACATTTCCCTGCTTCAGTTCCTTCATTACCTTTGCAGAAATGTAATCCGGCACCATTCTTTTTGCCGTACATTTTGCTGCAAGCTCTGTTATATCGTAATACTTTGAGTCTTCATATATATTGTCCTCATCGAGAACATATATTAATTTAGGGAACGCCGGAGTAATATAAACTCCCTGTTCATTTTTTACTCCCAGAATTCGCTGATTCAATATTGCTCTGATAACAAGGGCAAGGTCTTCTCTGTCTTGTCCTTCTTCGGCCTCATCGAGATACATAAACACTGTTATAAACGGAGCCTGTCCGTTTGTGGTCATAAGGGTTACCACCTGATACTGTATCGTCTGAACACCTTTTTCAATGTCCTTCAACACTCTGTCTTCGGCCACTTCTTTGATTTGTTCGTCAGAAGCCTCTATACCTGATTTCTCGAACTCTCGTTTTACTTCCTTTGTAAACTTCTCTCTGGAATTCTTTACAAATTTGGAAAGATGATATGCACTTATTGACTGTCCGCCATACTGACTCGAAGCCACCTGCGCTATTATCTGTGACGCAACCGTACATGCAACCGAAAAAGAGTTCGGCTTATCTATCTTGGTGTCGGAAATCACGGTTCCGTTTTGAAGCATATCATCAAGATTTACCAGACAGCAGTTATGTATATGCTGCGCAAAATAGTCCGCATCGTGAAAATGAATGAGTCCTTTTTCGTGAGCATCCCATACCTCAGGTGCCAGCAACACTCTTTTGGTTATATCCTTGCTGACCTCTCCCGCCATGTAGTCTCTCTGTGTTGATGCAAGAAGAGGATTTTTGTTGGAGTTCTCCTGCTTGGCCTCCTCGTTCTGACTCTCAATAATGGTCATAATCTGGCCGTCCGTCGTATTTGACTGTCTTACAAGCTGTCTCTTGTATCTGTAAGTTATGTAAAGTCTTGCCACCTGAAAGGCACCTTCTTCCATGATACCTTCCTCGACAAGATCCTGTATCTCCTCCACGTTCATTGCACGTATGGCAGATTCACAATCTTTCTCAACCTTTGCAGCTATTCTTTGAACCTGCTCCACGCTGAGTCTGTGGTCCGACTCAACCTCGCGGTTTGCTTTCATGATAGCTCCTGTTATTTTTGTAATATCAAATACGGCTTCTTCACCGGATCTTTTTATAATCTTCACCAGGGTCTCCTCCATCTAATTACATCTGTATCACATATTTTACCACAATCTTCGCCAAGAATATGGAAAACTTGTCTCCCCAGAAACTATATCATGCACTGTCGTTTTTCTTTCTCTCGTCTTTTTCTAGGTCTTTTGTTCGTAATTATCCATCTTTTAGACTTTTTCTTATGACGCTCTAGTCTTTTATTTGTAAAGTTAATGGGTCGAATTTACCACATCACCAACGCAGTGTTTTATATATTTTTTCCGCAACAGGCTTTACCATTTCCGGATTGAATCCCATAAAGAATAAGAATGGAAGTGCTCCTAAGGTGACATTTCCCATTTCTTTGTCTCCTGATTTGATAACGCCGTACGCACTCGGCAATTCGTTTTCAAGCATTGTCATTATCTCTTCATCATTCCCAAGCTCAAGTAGTCTCGTTTGCGGACCGTATACACATCTGTAGTCACTCGATGGCTTATAACTGATATCATAGCTTCCTGCAGGTAAATCAACTCTTCCATCAGCAGTAATCTCGCTGCTTTCAATGCCTGTCGTGCATAATCCTAGAGCGCTGTATCTCGGAAGAGTCACATGCGCCACTCCGTTAAACGGCACCTCCACATGAAGACTGAATGTACCATCCTCTGCTATCTTCCAGTCAGATACGTATTTTCCTGCTGCTGTAGTAATTGAAGAATTAAAATATCTGAACTTCATATCAGGTTGTGGAGCTATGGTTGCTTCTCTAAATCCTGCCTTTGCAGGTCTCAATCCTCCGATGTACTCGTACATAAACTGAACAATGGTTCCGTACGAATAGTGATTGAGCGAGTTCATGCCTGTGCCTGAAATTAATCCGTCAGGCAAAAGCGAATTCCATCTCTCCCAAATCGTGGTTGCTCCGAGATTTACACAGTACAACCAGCTTGGGAATCCCTCATTAAAAAGGAAATGATATGCAAGGTCCATTCTGCCAATCTTTGCCAGTGTAATACATAGAAGAGGGGCTCCCACAAATCCGCACTTTATCTCATAGCAATCTTTTGCCAATCTATCCATAAATTGCTCTATAAGCTTTTCTCTGTCTACAAAGATATCAAAGGCAAGTGCGACAACGTATGCGGCCTGTGTGTCGCAGGCAAGTCGACCGGTTACAGAGAAGTATTCATCCAATATAGCTTTCTTGATTTTCTCAGCAAGCTTCTGATATTTTTTGGCATCATCTTCTAATCCCAAGCGTGAAGCCATCTCCGAAGTTATAACCGTCGAACGATAATAATAAACCGATCCAAGATAATCATCGTTTGTGCCGCCTTTGTAGCTCTGCTCTGTGATTCCATCGAGACCAAGCCAGTCTCCAAACTGGAACGGAAGTATAAAGAGCCCTTTATCTCCATGCTCTTTATCGTTTCTCGCCATATAATCCACCCAGTTTTTCATCATTTCGTAGTGCTCTTCCACAGCTTCCACTGAACCAAAGGTGTTAAAAAGCACATTTGGAACGAAGGTTCCAACATCTCCCCAGATGCTGGCAACAGGAGACAAGTTTCCCGCTATATTAGGGATAAAGCTTGCCACAGCTCCTTCATGGCGCTTGGCATCTAGATTCAGATCTCTCAGAAACTTCTTGTAGAAGCCTCTTGTGTCCATGTTGTAGCTGGCTGTCTGAGAAAACACCTGCGCATCTCCTGTCCATCCAAGTCTCTCATCACGCTGAGGGCAGTCTGTAGGCATATCAATAAAGTTTGATTTCTGTCCCCAGATACAGTTCTCATACAATCTGTTAATCTTTTCGTTGCTCGTGTCTATGAATCCGGTACGCTCCATGTCAGAATAAATCACAAGAGAGCGAACTATATCAAGTGTAAGTTCTCCAACCCACCCCTGAATTCTGATATATCTGTAACCAAAGAACGTAAACCTCGGGTGTACAGTCTCTTTTCTGCCATCCGAAGTGTATACAAATCTCGAGCGCGCAGTACGATAATTTTCGTTATAGAAATTGCCTTCCTGAAGCACCTCGCCGCAATCTATGGTAATTACTGTACCGGCCGGGAAATCTGCGTCTATTTCCATAACACCTGCATGGTTCTGGCCAAAATCTATGACACTTTCTCCCTTAGGAGTTGTAATGATTTCCTTTGCTTTAAGTACCTCTTTTACAACGACGGGAATACTGTATCTGTCTAAAAGCTTCTCCTTTGGCTGAATCTCAATTGCCTGATATTCGTCATCCGAAGCTATAGTACGGTTCAAATCCTCACCATAGTAGATTCCGGATTCGGTCACATCGCTTTTCTTTACCTTCCATGTAGAATCTGTACCTACTATTTCAGATGTGCCATCCTCATATTCCACGTGAAGTTCGGCGATAGTCGCCATCTTATCACCAAAGTTATGTCCTCCCTCAAGTCCGAAGTTTGACATGTACCAGCCTTTGCCCACATCGATTTCAAGTGTATTTTCAGACTTCAGACTGTCAGTAACATCAAAGGTAATAATTTGCATACCTGTTTCATAGTCGTTGATGTACGGAGTAAGAACCTCATTTCCAATCTTTTCTCCATTCAGGTACGCTTCAAAAACACCCAGGGCGCTTACATACAATCTGGCGCTTTTAACTTTTGATTTAGCTTCTATCCCCTTCTTGAATACCGGATGATAGTCTCCCTCAGCAGCTATCCACTTACCTGTCCACGGTTCATCCATTTTTCCCGTTTCAAAATATTGAATCTCAGAAACAGCGGTCTCTCCATTATCCCCCGAAATGGTGACTCTCCAGAAATATCTGAAGCGTGGCTTTAGATTAATATCTATGACCTCTCCCAGCTGATCCAAATCTTTTGACTCTTTTTTATACAGAATATCCATGAAAGCCTCATCACTTGCGACTTCTATTATCCCGTTCACAAGCTTTTTAGCCTTCGTATCCTCCACATTCCATGTCGCGATAATCTTCCCAAAATCAAATCCAAGCGGATTTTCAACTCCGTTGATTTTTAATCTGGTTATTCTCATATACCTGTCTCCTCTCTGATGCATTCTGTCTTCTCTCTTATAGTTTTTTTACGATAACCCAAATGTGAATTAAATACCCACTAAATGTTTACTGTTTCATTTTAACATATGTTATAATTTTATACTGTGTGCATTTACCGGTACACCTAAATAAAATTGAGGAGAATAGTTATGAAAAACAGAGTAGTAAAACGGGTTTTTGCCTGCTTACTTGTTGTGTCATTAACATTTGGCAGCGCACCAACCGACTTTGTTTACGCTGAAAAGACCGGCGTGGACGAAACAGTAGATTCTACTGAACTGATGGAACAATCAACTGAAACCATCATCTCGTCAGAAGAAGTCGAAACTGAAGAAACATCTTCCGAAGCAACTTCCTCTGATATTTCTACCGAAAACAACACTCACATTACAGATGAGAACTCATCACAATCTTCGTCTGAGGAGACTTCTAATGATATTACGGAAAGTAATCCTTCTTCCGAAGGCAGTGATGTTATTAACGAGAACACCTCTAGTGATGAAACAGATAACGATAACCCTGACGCAGAGACAGATGAACGTGATTCTGAAACTGAGTCAGAAGCACAGACGGAGACTGAACTTGAGACAGAAACCGAGGAACCCATCGATTCTGAGTATTCTAAGGAAGAATATCTTGGAAAAGTCGAAGCCTTAAATGGTTACTGCGAAGGCACTTTCAGCAATCAATACTTAGAAGCAGCCATCAGCAGCAGCGGTAATTTCACTTTTGGAACCAAAGAAGGTAATCCTAATTATACTTCCGATAATAACGCGAAACTTTTGTATGGACATCCCAATCCGCGCACTTCTGAGACTCTCATTACTGTTGACGGAGAAGAATACGTATTCTACGCAAATGACATCTCAATTGATGATGCTTCCGATTTTGCTACAGCCGTTATGGACATTGAGGAAGAAGGTATTACCGTATACCAGAACATTTCCTTTTATACAAATCCCTTGACAGGCCGTGCAGACACTGCGCACGTTACTTATTCTGTATCCAACAGTTCTGGCACATCTCATAGTGTCGGTGTACGTATTATGTTAGATACCATGCTTAATCATAACGATGATGCTCCATTTAAAATCAACGGCATCGGAAATGTTACCAAGATGCTTGAACTAAAAGGTAATGCAATCACTCAGACATATCAGGTTTATGATGACCTTGATAATCCCACAACCATGGCTTGCGGAACGCTTTGGCTTAACGATGACGAACGTAAGCCTGATAAAGTGCAGTATTGTTACTGGGGTGATATACGTGGTTCTAGCTGGAACCACCAAATTGATTCTACAGACGACATTGGTGACAGTGCCGTAGGTATCTACTATAACCCTACTACTCTTGCTTCAGGAAAATCCTTTAATGTCGGAACTTACTATGGTACAGGTCTTGGACTTACCGGAAACAGCTCCGACGATGGAGTTATAGGTACCACTCCTAGCAGCAATATTCCTAAGAATGCTATCGATATACATGTTATAGATCCTGCAACACGAAAAGCTATCAGCGGAGTAACTGTAACTGTTGACGAAGTAGGTGAAGCCAAAACTGATAGCACTGGAAAAGTAAGATTTTCAAATGTTAATTCTTCTTTGAATTCTCAAAATCTTAGCGTTACATTCAAAAAAAATGGATATGTAACAACAACCAAGTCATTTAGACTTATAACCGGTATGCCTTTCACCTTCTATCTTAGAAGCAATGATAACAAGGCACCAATAGTAACAGGCGTCACGATGACCAGCTCAAATTCTAAGTACAACAATAAAGATCTTTTATCCTCTGTTGTATCCTTTACAGAAAATTCTGCCGGTGTTGAGGCAAAGGCAAATATCAATAAAGAAGAAGTCACTATCAATGTTTCTTCCGACTTTATAGCCGGTGACGAAGCTGCATCCTACCAACTTGTCCAAGATAAAATGACAGTGATGGACAGCAAGAACGGTGTCTTTCACATTAATACCGTAACAAACAATCTTAACGGCAAAAACTATACAGAAAACAGAATCTGTGATTTTTCTGCCAACAAAAAGATTTATTTAAGAGTCATTTCAAAGAACGGTGAGATGTCTAATCTTGTTGCTCTTGGAATTGATGTCAAACAAGCTTCCGATACTACCCTTCTTCTCTCCGGAAGTGATGATTCTTTCGGTTCCATTGACTTTGGCCAGATTTCAGAGGCAGCCAAAATACTAGAAATCTTCTTTGGCGATAATAAAAAATTGAATATGCCTAAGGTTCCTATTAAGGCTATGGTAACCGAAGATGGAAAGGTAAGAGTAGCCATTACAACAGACTTATTAGGCGATGATATAGGCAAATTTGACTCTTACGAAAAAAAGTATAACCAGAAGTACGCTAAAGCAGTTCTTAACACCAGTTATGCAATGAAGAATATCATGGCCGAAGGCCAACATGCAGAAAGCATTGGCGTTGGTAATCTTTCCTTATCTTTTAATATAGAAGGTTATGGCGAAGGCTACATTTCTGACGGTCAGCTAAAAGTAGAAGTTGGTGTTATTGCTACTTTAAGCGGTGAAGCTAGTCACACTCACACTTTCTTTGTAGGTGCGTTTCCGCTTTATATTAAAGTAGGCGGAGGAGCATCCTTAGAATGCTCAGCCAATGCTAAAATGGGCCTTTTGGGTCAAAATCCATATATTCGTTTTTACCTAGGAGAATTCAAACCATCCATAAACCTTTATGCGGAACTTGGGGCTGGTGCCAGTGGAGTACTTTCTGCCGGAATACAGGGCAAAGGCGTCCTTGACGCGACCTGGAACTTCGATGAAAACTACAAAGCTGTCGACCTTACTGCCAGTGCGGCAATAACACTCCATGCCCTACTCTATGACAATGAGATCAACATAGCACAGCACACCTGGAATTTGTATAGAGATACCGGCTTAGGTAATACTTCTAACTTAAATAGTGGAGATTCATCTTTTGATAATA
>JAILLZ010000225.1 GCA_024692885.1 Lachnospiraceae bacterium
CATACTGTTGGTCTGTTTTCATAATATTATACTTGTACATAATTCTTATCGTTCGTTATATAGCAAATCACATAGAATTCACTAGTGTTTCTTATGAGGGACTCTAAGATTTTCTTAGCATTTTTATAAACATCCCAGCAAATTCTCGCATGATGCGAGAATAGGTCGTTTAAGAGCCACGGATGGCGATTAACGACCGTTTGCGAACAATTCCAAAACATATAAAAAATGCTTAGAAAATCTATAGTCCCGAGTCTGAAACACACGTGAATTCTATACGATTTGCAAACACAAACATAAATAAGAATTTTTTACAAGCTTTTATTATAAAAAACAAACCGGCAGTTCCCTGCCGGTCTGTTTTTAGTCGTTTAGTGATTCTATACCGTGGAAAGATCCCACTCTTCGTGAATCTTAGGTACATCACTGATAAGTCTCTTTGTGTATGCAGCCTGCGGTCGCAAGATACAATCTTCCGCCGTTCCTGACTCTACGAATTTACCATGCTCCATGATGTAAATCTTGTCTGATACATAGTATGCAAGACCGATATCATGTGTAACAAATACGACTGTCATGTTCTCTTCGTCACGAAGCTTTAATAAGTAATCAAGAATTGTTGCTCTTGAACAAGCATCAACCATTGATGTAGGCTCGTCTGCAAGAAGAGTCTTCGGTCTGAGAAGGAAGATTCTCGCAATCATAAGGCGCTGCATCTGTCCACCTGAAAGCTCGAATGGATATTTGTTTGTGAGCTCAGCAAACTTAAGGTTAACGAATGAGCAAGCTTCTGTCATTCTGTCGAATTTTTCCTGAGGTGAAAGGTTTCCCTCTCCTCTCATCTTGAGACAGTCATCAAGTACCGCATCGATTTTGTAGAACATGTTGTATGAAGCGAACGGATCCTGGAATATAGCCTGGATGTTTCTCCAATACTCTTTTCTCTTTGCGCCTGTGCTGATGTCTCTTACCTGATCATGATAATAAATCTGTCCCTCAGTTACTGAGATAAGACCTAATATCATCTTTGATATTGTAGTTTTTCCTGATCCTGACTCTCCAACGATTGAAACGATTTCGCCCTCTTTGAAGTCGAAGTCAACATGATCAACTGCTGTGAATGCTTTGGATCCTACACCGAATACCTTTGTAACGCCTTCGCCTCTAAGGCAAGACTTCTTTTCTCCATTACTGCTCACGTGCATACACCTCCCTCAGTTCTTCTATTGACTTCAGACATGCATACTGACGTCCCGCATCAAAATCCTTCATCAAAGGATCTACGTATGAGCACTCTGGTGTTGCGTACTTACAACGTGGTGCAAATCTACATCCCTTAGGAGGATTCTTAAGGTTTGGAGGAGTACCAGGAATAGCAGTAAGTTTCTGCTCTCTTGTACCACTCTCAGGAACGATGATTGATCCCATAAGTCCGTGTGAATATGGATGCATAGGATCGAATACCATTTCCTTAGCTGTTCCTCTCTCAACAATACGTCCGGCGTACATAACCATGATGTCATCTGTAACGTTGTAAAGAAGTGGAAGCTCGTGTGTGATGAAGATCATGGATCTGATAAATCCTTTTTCCATCATCTCACGCATCATCTTGATAACCATCTTCTGTGATGTAACGTCGAGAGCTGATGAAGGCTCGTCGGCGATAAGTACCTTTGGTGAAAGAATAGTAGAGATAGCGATAACTGTTCTCTGCTTCATACCACCTGAAAGCTCAACTGCATGTCTGTCCAAAACTTCTTCAGGAAGACCTAAGATGGCGAATCTTTCTTTTGCCATATCATAGATATCCTTCTTAGACATATCAATCTGATGAGCAGCCATAACGTCCTCGATGAATCTGATGATCTTCATTGTAGGGTTCATGGCATTCATGGCAGCCTGAGGGATGTAAGCGATCTCATTTCCTAAGATGTGCTTTCTTACGTCGTCAGGATCCATTCCTGAAATTGTTTTTCCGTCTACGATAATATCTCCACTCATGTAGTGAAGTGGTGCGAAATAGTAACCCATAAGTGAAAGTGCAAGTGTAGATTTACCACATCCTGACTCTCCGGCTACTCCTAATGATTTTCCTTCTTCTATCTTCAAAGACACGCCGTCTACTGAGTATACGTCCTCGTGGAAACGAGTTATATACTTTGTTCTGAGGTCTTTGACTTCAAGCATAACCTTTCCCATAGTTAGCTACCTCCTTTCCGTTTATTAGTCTCTGAGCTGAGGGTTGAACACCTGATCCAATCCCTGGTTCATAAGGTTCATTGAGAATGTCATAAGGGCGATGGTGATAACAACCGGGAAGTATGACCACCATGATCCGTTCAAGTGTGCAAAGTATGTTGTTGCCCACTGCATCATAAGTCCCAATGTAGCCTGTTTAGTAGTTGCAGGTCCAAGACCGATCATTGAAAGCTGTGCCTCTGCAAGGATTCCTGATGAAATCTGGAGGATCAATGCCATTACAACGTATGAAGCGATGTATGGAAGAATATCTGTAAGGATAATTCTCATCATGCTGTGTCCTGAAAGTTTTGAAAGGTTAACGTGGTCTCTGTTTCTGAGAGAGATAACCTGTGAACGAACAGAACGTGTTGTCCATGGCCATGAAGTACAACCAATGATGATACCAACTACCATGATACCTCTTGCCGAATCTCCTACTGAGTAAGAAATAAGGATAAGGATAACGAATGAAGGTATAACTGTGAAAAGGTTTGTAACGAATGTAATAATGTTATCTACAACTCCACCAACGTATCCTGCTAAGAGTCCTAAGAGAAGTCCGATGGTTGTTGCGATACATCCTGCCAAAAGACCGATTCTGAATGAAGCCTTTGTGGCAGAAACAAGCTCTGTAAGTACGTCACGTCCGAAGTTATCTGTTCCAAGCACAAATGTGATAACGCTTGAAAGCTTATTTACATTTGAGTACTCTGTTCCGACAAGCTTATCTGTCTGCTCAAGTTCGCCTGTCTCTTCGTTCTTTTCAGCAATGATAACACCCTGATCCTTCTGAGCTTCTACAACAAGCTTCTGAATTCTTGTGAAAAGCTTCTTATTGGATGTAGTTGTCTTGATGTTTGAATAATCATCGCTGTAGTTTGCTTCCCAAAGCTCAACGAGTGCAACCTTATCAGTTGTGTCTATTTCTGAGTAATCAACTCCGGTGAGATCAAAGTATGTAAGCATACCTTTTACTTCGTTGTCACCGAGTGCTGATGCTATCTTTGTGGCAGCGCTTCTTTCAATATTTAAAGTATAACCGCTGTCAAGTGTTACTTCCTCCTGGTTTACATATGTTCCAGGCGGGAAGAAGTTTCCGTTTCCGTACATCTCAAGTGGATCCTTGTCAGTAAAGAACGGATATATAAGACAAAATCCCATAAGTCCTACAAAGATTATGAATCCAATAAGGAACTTAGGTGCATGGAAAACCTGATTTAATGTGTTTTTCATTTTAAGCTCCTTTCTAATCCTGCTGCTGTGCCTTAACTCGAGGATCGATGATACCATAGATAATCTCAAGTGCAAGGTTAGCAATAAGAACCATTATAGTAATAATAAGTGTACATGCTGAGAGAAGTGGATAATCCTGTCCGGTAACTGCTGTAAGCATTGTCATACCAAGTCCCGGATAAGAGAACATCATCTCTGCAACCATGTTTCCACCGATCATAGTACCAAGTGAAAGAGCAAGTCCTGTAATCTGAGGAAGCATAGCGTTACGGAATACGTAACCTACAATCTTGTTATCCTTGATACCTAAGAAACGACTATATTTAACATAATCAGCATTCAACTCGTAGATAGCCATAGATCTCATACCGATTCCCTGACCACCTATGGTGATCAATACGATTGACCAGAATGGAAGCTGATAATGACTAATTACCGATTTTACAAAAGTCCAACTCATAGTTGGAATAAGATCGAAGCCGTAAGCTCCGGCTGTCGGTGCAATCTTTAACTTCAATGAGAAGATGTAAAGCATGATTGTAGCCATACCGAATGCAGGGAAACTTCCGATGAACATGAATAATGGAAGAACCGCCTTATCAAATACACCCTTCATGTATGCTGCAATAGCACCCAAGATGTTTCCAAGAAGCCATCCTACTATGATAGCAGGAAGCTGTAATGCTAATGTCCAAGGTATAGCCTTGGCCAAGATATCAGACACCTCTCTAGGATACTGGCTGAATGACTGTCCCAGATCTCCGTGAAGTGCGTTTCCAAGCCAGATGAAGAACTGTTCCCACATAGGCCTGTCTGTTCCGAATTTTGCCGCATACTCTGCGTATACTTTCTGTACCTGCGTTGCATCTGTTACTCCGGCAAGAGACTGTGATGCAATTGATGCTACAGGATCACCCGGCATCAAACGTGGCAGTACAAAGTTTAAGATAACGGCGCACACTAAGGTCAATAAATACCATAGTATTTTGTTAAAATAATACTTTTTGTACCCTTTCAATACATTCACTCCTTTTCAAACGCATAAAACCATTTTCTTTGAAGTCCCTATACTTCAAAGTATGATAATTATTTGTCTATTTTTATCAGTAAAAGAGTAGCGGCCGGACGCCACCAGCCGCCACTCTTACTGGTAATCGTTTTTTCGTTTTACGCGATAATACTAAACGACTTTATTTTTCCCAATTACTCTTCTACGAGCTGAAGGTGATAGAGAGCCTCGATTCCGGCACCATCTGTAAGTACAAGTGGTGGGATGTTGCATGTCTCTGAGTTGCTCTGAGCTGGGTAGTTTGTCCATACACTCTCGTTTGCTGCGAAGAATGCCTGTGGACGATACATAGCTGAGAATGAAGGAACTTCCTCAAGATAGATCTTAGAAAGTGTTGTGTAAGCTTCCTTGAGTTCCTCATCTGATGTCATGTATGGGATAGACTTAACTAAAGCATCTGCTTCATCGTTCATGTAGTGACCGAAGTTTCCTGACCAGTTAACTTCAAGTGCTGCATAATCCTCGCTGAAGTAAGCTGCAGATCTAGCCCAAAGACCAGAGATCTCAGCACCGGTAGGTGTCCACATACCGATATCAAAGTTACATGTTGTTAAATCATCATAGAATGAAGCTGCTTCTGGGAAGTATGTAGTAATATCGATACCAATCTTCTGTCCAGCTGCTGCGATGATTTCAAGTGTTGCGTTCCAATCAGACCATCCTGATGGGCACTCTGCCTGATACTTAAGGTTCTCACCATTGTACTCACGGATTCCATCTCCGTCTGTATCAACGATTCCTGCCTCGTCAAGAAGAGCGATAGCTCCGTCAACGTCGTTTCCAGAGAACTGGAGATCTGTTAACTGATCGAAATCGATGTATTTACGCTCAGCGTCTGTAGGGTTAGCTACGCAACGTGGCATCTCATCGAATGTATATGTCTGTCCTGACATAGCTGAAGCTGCGATCTGGCTGAAGTCTGTAGCCATAGCGATAGCTTTACGAACTGCTGTCTGATCAAGACCGTTTCTCTCACAGTTGAACCAGATTGTTGGCATTGAAAGGCAAAGTCCGTAAGGAGCTTCGTCTAACCATGTAGAGATTGAAAGACCATCCTCTAACCAAAGTTTCTGAACATCTGTGATGAACTGCTGACAAGCATCAACTTCACCAGCCTGAAGAGCTGTCTGTCCTGCTGCGTTGTCTTTGTAGATTACGTGAGCAAGATACTTAGGAACTGGAAGTGATCCCCACATAGAATCTGACTGTCCCCAGTAATTGTCATCTCTTACGAAGATGAGCTTCTGCTCTGAAGCATAGTATGGGCTGTATGGTCCAGAATGAACTGCATCTTCCATTCTGTCTTCCTTGATGGCATCTGCATCTCCGTTGTTTCTATCAGCAACAACCTGGAGATATTCGTCAGACATCTGGAAAATAGCTGTGATGTATGTTTCGATCTGTAATGGGTTTACAGCACGTCCCTGATCATCGAGAAGAGCGTTGATGTTTACTGTGTAATCATCTACTGCTTCGATAGAATCAATGTAAAGTGTGTAAGAAGCACCTGTTGGAGAGTTGTACTCTTTGTGTGCATTCCATGTAGCTACAACGTCAGCTGAGTTGAAAGCTGATCCGTCTGAGAAATGAGCGTCCTGCTTTAATGTAACTGTCATGACTGTCTTGTCATCGTTCCATGAGTAGCTATCTCCGAGAAGTCCTGATACAGAACCATCGAGACAGTTGTACATGAAGAGTGACTCGTACATCATCTCACGACAGTTTCCTGCCTGAGACATTGCCCAACAGTTAGAGTTAGATGACATTGGGTTGTAGTTGTTTACTGCACCCCACTGCTGTCCTGCGAAGTAAACAGTCTCATTTCTTGGAGTAGCTGCTTCATCGCTGCTAGCTGTTTCATCAGCTGCTGCTTCTGTGTCTGCTGCTTCTGTAGCTTCTTCTGTTGTCTCATCAGCTGCTGCTTCTGTTTCAGCTTTTGTATCTGTAGAAGCTGTAGATGATGAAGAAGATCCACATCCTGCTACCATAGACATAGCCATGGCTGCAACGGCAATCACAGAAATGATTTTGTTCATCTTGCGATTTTTCATATTATGAAAACCTCCCTATATATTTTGTTGACCACAATTAATCAACAATGCCATTATATAAACTTTCTTGTTTTCTGTATGTCATTTTTTCCACATATGTATAAGTAATTCGTGTTGTTTTGGTCGTTTTTTCGTCATTTTGTTATCAAATCTGTTTTTTTCTTGGTTTTTTTTGTGCATATTACATTATTATTTTTAGGTCTAAGGTACTAGGCATTCGTCATTTTGACGTACAGAGCTTGTTGTAAGGACTTTTTATTTGATTTAAAATAAGGTTAAATTGTTAAAAAGGGATTTTTTGATAATATCGGGGGAAAAGAAATAATGTCTAACACCGAGCAGTTTGGGGAATTATTACACAAAACGAGCGATCACAGTAAACATGCACAAACTTACGAGGCCGAGATTAAGCTGGGACGCATAATTAATAACGGTTCGGTTCTTAATATGCAGGAAATGATAGAGCCGGACAGTGATCTTTTCTTTTTGTTCAAAAAGATGACTTACCATAAATCCATACAGACAGCCATAGGCTTGTTAAATGTCGCTAAAATGTCTGCCATCCACGGCGGGCTTGGGGTTGATTCAGCCTACACTCTGTATGACAGTTATCTTGAGCGATTCAACGAATGTCATTCTTCTTCGGATCTTTTATCTGCGGTTTATTCCGCGCTTCTTGAGTACACCGAAGCAGTGGCAAACGTCCATTCCATGACAAGAGAAAAATACTCCGCAACCATAAACAATGCGATCACCATAATAGCCGATCGTATACCGGAAAAAATATCGTTAAGCCAGGTGGCTGCAGAGGTTCATATCACGCCAAAGTATCTTTCCGCTCTTTTTATAAAGGAAACCGGCATAAGTTTTTCCGATTATGTACAGGATATTCGTATACAAAAAGCAAAACAGCTCCTCGAATCCTCGGATTTAAGCCTGCTTGAAATCACAAACATGCTAAACTTTAGTTCTCAGAGCTATTTTAATCATATATTTAAGAAAAAAACCGGCATGACACCGAAGGAGTTTAAAAGTTTCCTACAAACTCGGTAACAAGTTTTGCGCAGTGTCCTGCTGCCTGTCTTTCAAAAGACGGATAATCCATTTCTGCCGAATCATCTGCCTTATCGGAAATTGCACGAAGTACAACGAAAGGCACCTTGTTGAGATATGCTGCCTGTGCAATAGCAGCACCTTCCATCTCGGCGCAATCTCCGGCAAAATCTTCTATGAGTCTGTTCTTTACATCCTTGCTTGAAATGAACTGGTCTCCGCTCACTACTTTTCCTTTGAGACAGTGGATATCCGGATTCACTTTAAGGCAAGCCTCATATGCCTTTTCCACCATATCCTTATCTGCCGGGAATGAAAGCACGTCAACTCCAGGGATCTGACCTTTTGCGTAATTGAGTGCGGTTACATCAAAATCATGCTGAACCGCTTCCACGGATACAAGAATGTCTCCTATATCAAGCTTTGCGTTCAAGGAACCTGCCACACCGGTGTTTATAACATGCGTCACCTCAAACAAATCGCAAAGAATCTGCACGCACATTCCGGCATTTACTTTTCCGATTCCGCACATTACTACTACCACAGGGCATCCGTTTAAAGTTCCCTCGTGAAATGACATTCCCGCTTTTGTGACAACGCGGTCAGTTACCATCTCTTTCTTAAGAGCAGATACCTCAAGTTCCATCGCTCCGATGATTCCTATCTTTTTCATTTACCGTCCTTCTTTCTCTTTTCTTAATAGTTTATGTATCTATGCAATTTTTATTTAGATTACAATCACATTTATTGCATTAATATATGTAAGACATTATAACGCATATTACCGATTTCTTTCTATATAAATGTAATCTTTAATTCTCGTCTGTTTTTTCTTTATCATCATTTTTGTTTTCTCTGTTGCAATAGCCCCAAAACCGTGTTATTATTCCTACGAAAAAGTTTAATATTTATCAAGAGACTTAGAGTAAGGTTTGAGGCGAAGAAATTCGCTTAATTTCCTTACTCTTTTTTATTACTTGTTATGTTAAGAAGGAGAAATGGTATGAAGTACGATGTTGCAATCATAGGCGCCGGAGTTACCGGTAGTGCCATAGCAAGAGAGCTCTCCCGCTACAACGCAAATGTCTGCGTCATTGAGCGAGAAGAAGATGTTTGTTCCGGAACATCCAAAGCAAACAGCGCAATTGTCCATGCAGGTTTTGATGCTGTACCCGGAACTGTAAAAGCTCTCATGAATGTTCAGGGAAATGAAATGATGGATAAGCTTTGCGAGGACTTGGACGTACCTTTCAACAGAAACGGTGCTTTCGTTGTCTGCACAAAGAACCAGGATCGTTCAGCTCTGGATACCCTCTATAAAAGAGGAATCGAAAACGGGGTTAAAGATTTAAAGATTCTCGAGCGTGACGAGCTCATAAAAATGGAGCCAAACCTTGCAGATGACGTAACCTGCGCATTATATGCTCCAACCAGCGGAATCATATGTCCTTTCAACCTCACTATTGCTCTGGCTGAAAATGCAAATGAAAACGGAGTTGATTTTTTCTTAAATACAGAAGTGAAAGATATAAAGAAAGAAAATGATTCTTTCATTATAAAGACAAATGCCGATGATATTGAGGCAAAAGCTGTTGTCAATGCTGCCGGTGTGTACGCTGATGCCATTTCACATATGGTAAGTTCCACAAAGATGGAGATCATCGCCAGACGCGGACAGTACATGCTCCTCGACAAGACAGCCGGAACTCATGTTAGCCACACCATCTTCCAGCTTCCTAGCGAGATGGGAAAGGGAGTTCTCGTATCTCCTACAATTCACGGAAATCTTCTCGTAGGTCCTACTGCGGAGGATGTTCCAAATAAGGAAGGCTTAAACACTACCGGAGACGGTCTTGGTTCACTTGCACCGCTCTCAGCTCTCAGCGTAAAGGATGTTCCTTACAGACAGGTTATCACAAGCTTTGCTGGACTCAGAGCTCATGAAGTAAATGATGACTTTATAATAGGAGAAGACGAAGACACCAAAGGTTTTTATCAGGCTGCCGGAATCGAATCACCGGGACTTTCTTCAGCACCTGCAATCGGAGTTGCTCTTGCCGGTGAGATTGCAAGAAAAGAAGGCTTCGCTAAAAAAGATAACTTCAAAGAAACAAGAAAAGGTATCTTGAATCCTGCAACTCTTTCACTTGAAGAAAGAAACGAGTTGATTAAGAAGAATCCTGCATACGGAACAATCATCTGTCGTTGCGAAATGATTACGGAAGGTGAAATCATCGATGCCATCAAACGTCCGCTCGGTGCAAGATCACTCGACGCTGTAAAGCGCAGAACCCGTGCAGGTATGGGAAGATGCCAGTCAGGTTTCTGCAGTCCGAGAACAATGGAAATCATTTCGAGAGAATGCAACATTCCTATGGAAGAAATATCAAAGCACGGTAAAGGTTCCGAATTCATTGTAGGAATCAACAAAGAAGTCTAGGAGGTGGGACAAATGTTAAACTATGATATCGTAATCATCGGAGGCGGTCCTGCCGGACTTGCTGCCGCTATTTCCGCAAAAGACAGCGGAGTAGATTCCATTCTTATATTGGAAAGAGACAAAGAACTTGGCGGAATCTTAAACCAGTGCATTCACAACGGATTCGGTCTTCACACCTTTAAGGAGGAGCTCACCGGTCCCGAATATGCCGGAAGATTCATCGAGCAGGTTTATGACAGAAACATTGAATATAAACTCAACACCATGGTTATGGACATCAGCAGTGATAAAGTCGTTACTGCCATGAACAGAACCGACGGTATGATTCAGATTCAGGCTAAGGCAGTTATCCTTGCGATGGGTTGCCGTGAGAGAAGCCGTGGTGCCCTCAATATTCCGGGCTACAGGCCTGCAGGTATCTACTCTGCCGGAACTGCTCAGCGTCTTGTAAACAGAGAAGGCTTTATGCCGGGAAAAGAAGTTGTCATCCTTGGATCAGGTGACATCGGTCTTATCATGGCAAGAAGAATGACACTTGAAGGCGCAAAGGTAAAAGTTGTTGCCGAGCTCATGCCTTATTCAGGTGGACTCAAGAGAAACATCGTTCAGTGTCTTGAGGACTTCGGTATTCCGCTTAAGCTCAGCCACACTGTTGTTGACATCGAAGGAAGAGACAGAGTCAAAGCCGTTACCATCGCAAAAGTTGACTCAAACAACAAGCCAATCCCGGGAACCGAGGAAAGATACGAGTGCGATACACTTCTTCTCTCATGCGGTCTTCTTCCTGAGAACGAGCTTTCAAAGAGTGCCGGTGTTGACTTAAGCATGGTTACCAACGGTCCTGTTGTTAACGATTCTCTGGAGACAAATGTTCCGGGTATCTTCGCATGTGGAAACGTACTTCACGTTCATGACCTTGTAGATTATGTTTCAGAGGAAGCTACAACAGCCGGAAAAAATGCCTCAGACTACATCCGAAACACAGCTTCAGCCTCATCCGACAAACAGGTAAAGATAAACACCGAATGCGGTGTACGTTATTCAGTTCCTGTATTCGTTCGTCCGGATAAAATGAATGACAAACTCACGGTTCGTTTCAGAGTCGGAAATGTTTATAAAAATGTAAACCTTTGTGTTTACGCTAATGATACTCTTCTCATGAAGCTTCCTAAGAAGGTTATGGCTCCGGGAGAAATGGAACAGGTTATTCTTTTAAAGAGTAAGTTGAATGAAATAGCAGACTTAAATACCATCACCATTAAGATTGAGGAGGCATAAAATGGAAACAAGAGAATTAAACTGTATTGTTTGTCCAATGGGATGTCCAATCACGGTAACGATAGAAAACAACGAAGTAACCTCTGTGACAGGAAACACCTGTCCAAGAGGTGAGGAATATGCAAAGCAGGAAGTTATCTCTCCTATTAGAACCGTAACTTCTACAGTTAAGGTTTCAGGCGGAGAATGGCCAACTGTTTCCTGCAAGACCAAGTCGGAAATCCCTAAGGGAAAAATATTTGAGATAATGGATTCACTCAAAGGTGTATCTGTACAGGCACCGGTAAAAATCGGCGATGTTTTAATCGCAAATATAGCAGACACCGGAGTTGATATTGTGGCTACTTCCAATGTTGAGGTGCTTTAATCAAGTAAAGGAAGTGTATTCTTCACCTTTTCTGCGAAAGACATCGGTCAGTTATGACTGGCATTTAGATAATACTGCAATAAAAAAGGCAATTGCTTTTAAGCAATTGCCTTTTAATTATGTCTCTATTTAATTAGCAAAGTTTCATTCTGATATCCTTAGTTATAATATCTGTATAACTAAAAGATAAAAGCTGTGGAGGATTATCAGAAGACTCATCGTTTACCAAAATGGTAAAAACACTTGGGTAAGCTTCCTGTATTGTACCTTCCTGAATGTCAACTTTATTTCTGCCTCTGTCGAGCTGAATCATAACACGACTTCCACACTGCTGACGAACTGACTCACGCACTTTCTGGATATCACTCTGGCTCATATAAAGTTCCTCCAAATCTATATTTTAATTCCGACTTTAGTTTATCAAAGCGTTAAAATCCATTCAACTGGCCAAAAGTACCACGGTTGATATTTACGTTGTTTAAAGCTATAATCATGGACGTGAAAATAGATTTGTGAGGTTATTATGAGAACGATTATTACTATTATATATCTTTTTTTCTTTTTTCTGATTGGACTCCCATACATGGGAATTGAATATTTCCTTGGAAAACGCAACAAAGAAGCTTCGGACTTAAGACAGCTTCGATATGTGCAGTGGGCTTTTAAGACCATTATGGCTATAAGCGGAATAAAGCTTACTGTCATCGGCGAGGAAAACATTCCTGATGACACCGCGGTTCTTTACGTCGGAAACCATAGAGGAATATTTGATATTGTAATCAGTTATTCCAGATGTAAAAGACTTACCGGATTTGTTTCAAAAGATTCCTGGGCTAAGGTCCCTCTTCTTTCTCACTGGATGAAAAGACTGCATTGCCTGTTTTTGAACAGGGATGACATCAGAGCCGGTCTTAAAACCATCCTTGAAGGTATTGACCTTATGAAGGAGGGCATTTCCATTGCAATCTATCCGGAAGGAACAAGAAGCAAAGGTGACGATTACCTGGATCTTCTGCCTTTCCACGAGGGAAGCATGAAGCTTGCCACCAAATCCGGTTGCCCTATTATTCCGATGGCAATCACCGAAACCAGAGACATCTTCGAATCTCACTCGCCGTGGATTCATAGGGCAGATGTAAAACTGATTTACGGAAAGCCAATCTATCCCGATCAGGTTGACGCCGAGACCAAAAAGAAACTTGGCGCTCACGTCAGGGAAGAAATAATCGTATTGTTAAAGAACGCTTAATCGGTCAGCGATTTTACTATAGCATTGAAATTCATGGAGTGGGATGCCTTAACGAGTATGGTGTCCCCCTCTTTTTTATATCCGTTTAAATAATCTATGAGTTCTTCCTTTGTATCGAAAGCTTTTAGCTCAGCTTTGGATCCATGATCTTTAAGTGCTTTTATAATCTCTTTTGAAAGATTTCCTGCTGTAAAAACTGCATCTATAGATGTTCCGGCGCAATGCTCGCCCACGCTGTAATGGAGTTCTTTCTCCGTATCACCGAGCTCTCCCATGTCACCGAGAACGGCTATCTTTCTGCCTTCAGCCTTATCCAAAACATCAAGAGATGCTTTCATTGAAACCGGATTTGCGTTATAGCAGTCGTCGATAATTGTAATTCCTTTTACCTTTATAAAATTGCTTCGACCTCCGATGGTTGATGCATTTTCAATTCCCTGCTTTATCTCCTCTATTGTAAGACCAAGCTCATGCGCTACAGCTGCTGCCGCAAGTGCATTGCTTATATTGTGCATTCCAGGAAGCGGTTCATGAACACTTACGGATTCACCGTCCACAACAAGGGTAAAATCTATTCCCTGAAGGCCCTTATCATCTATATCTTCTGCATGTATATTTCTTGAGGAATCCTCAGCACTGTAGTAAGCTCTTATGATTTCAGGATGTCCATCAAAGGAAACAAGTTTGTCATCATCAGCATTGAGTACCACTACCGAATCTTTATCCATATGGTCAAGGCACTCTGTCTTTGCCTTTAATATTCCGTCGCGGCTCTTTAAGTTTTCAAGATGGCAAAGTCCTATGTTCGTGATGACCATTATGTCAGGCTTGTCTATCTGCGCAAGTCTATGCATTTCGCCAAAGTCCGAAATTCCCATCTCAAGAATGGCGATTTCATGCTCGTCTCTGATCCCGAAAACAGTGAGCGGAAGACCTATCTCATTGTTGAAATTTCCTGCTGTCTTATGGACATTAAAGTGAACAGAAAGCACAGATGCTATCATCTCTTTTGTGCTGGTCTTTCCGACGCTTCCTGTGATTCCCACTACACGTGTCTCCATCACGTCAACATAGTATTCCGCTATATCGCGCATAGCCTTCAATGTAGATTCAACAAGAATGTAAGGTCCGTAGTATTCTTCCTGTTCAACTTCTCCTATGGCACAAAGAGCTCCCTGTTCCATGACACTCTTTATAAAGCTGTGACCGTCCGCACGCTCTCCTTTTATGGCAACAAAAACATCGTTTTTACCGATTTTTCTGCTGTCGATATCTATCGCATTCGCCTCTATGGATGTTGTTATATCTTTATTTTTTATCCTGCCAATGAGTTTTCCTCCGCAGGCTTTTGCTATATTTTCAAGTGTCATGCCTTTCATGGCTCTTCTCCCATCTGTTATCATAGTAACGCCACACTACCGTAACGATAGTGTGGCTCATAGTTTTTTATTATGTTGTTTTATCTTCTTTTCAGAGAAATCTGAATAATCTTTTCACAGAGATCGTTAAAGCTCATACCTACCTGATTTGCTTCCTGCGGCAACAAACTTGTAGGAGTCAATCCCGGAAGTGTGTTTGCTTCGAGACAATATATCTCGTTATTCTCATCCAACAGGAAATCTATTCTTGTATAGATATCGAGTCCAAGGATTTCGGCAGCTTTTTCTGCGTATCCCTGCATTCTCTCGGTCAGTGCCAGAGATAATTCTGCCGGACAGGTCTCAACTGCGCTTCCTGCCTTGTATTTGTTCTTGTAATCGTAGAAGCCCTCTATCGGTGCTATCTCGATTATAGGAAGTGCCTCTCCCTCGATAACTCCGACTGAGAATTCACGTCCCTTGATATAATCCTCTACAAGTGCTTCCTCTTCCCATTTGTAGCACTCTTCCAAAGCCTTTTTGAATTCGGCTTCATCTCGTGCTATGGAAACACCTATGGATGATCCTCCGCAAACAGGCTTTACTACACAAGGTAAAGAAACGCCCTGGTCTTTTGAATCGAGTCCAAAGTCCTCTTTCTTAAGCCTTACGGAATGTGCCATCGGTATTCCTGCATTTGTAAGGAAGATTTTGGTAGCATATTTATCCATTGCAATGGCGCTGCTGAAGTATCCGCTTCCGGTATATTTGATACCAAAAAGATCGAATGTTGCCTGAATCCTTCCGTTTTCTCCGTTTTCTCCGTGCAATGCCATGAATACTACATCGCTCATGCGACATAGCTGTATAACGTTTGGTCCAAAGAAGCTGTCACTCTTATCTTTTCTCGACGCCTTAACCGCTTCAAGGTCCGGTGCTTCCTCCGGGATTCCCTCTGAGTGAGCGCTTATTTCATCCGCTCTCTCGAAAGCGTCCCTCATGTCTTCTTCCTTGTCGGAATACCCCATGAATACATCAAGAAGGATAACCTTATGTCCATTCTCTCTGAGTGCCCCAACAACCATTTCACCGGTTTTTAAGGATACGTCCCTCTCCGTGCTTAACCCCCCGGCCAAAACTACAATATTCATGTTTTTATAACAATCCTCCGTTTAAACTAAAATTCCGGCTCAATGAGTCCGTATGTATTTCCTTTTCTCTTGTAAACAACGTTTACGGAATCATCCTCCGCATTGATGAATACAAAGAAACTGTGTCCCAAAAGATCCATCTGAAGTGCTGCGTCTTCAGGATACATAGGGGTCATATCAAACTTCTTAATTCTTGTAATCTGAATCTCATCCTCAGTTCCAAGATTTTCCTCCATAAACTCTTTCTTGAAAGATCCTGCATTCTGCTTTTTGCTGATGAGTTTCTGGCGATGTTTCTTAAGCTGCTTCTCGATAACTTCTACAGCAAGATCGATAGAAACATACATGTCATCGCTCACCTGCTCGGATCTGATGATATTCCCTTTTATAGGAATGGTAATCTCGATTTTCTGTCTTTCCTTCTCAACACTTAAAGTAACGTTTGCTTCAGTGTCAGGAGCAAAGTATTTCTCAAGACCGGATAATTTTCCCTCCACGCTTGCCTTGAGTCCGTCTGTAAGGTCAATGTTCTTTCCGCTTATAATGATGTTCATAAGTCACGACCCCTTTCGAGTATGTATTCTTCACAAATGTTTTTATGAAGTGGTTATATTATAACACTTTGGAATTTTTTTGTGTATAATATGCTCGTGTTTAAACCTTTAAATTTTTATTAAACATGCTGTGATTGTTTTATGTTTTTATTAAAGTCATTTGCATTGGATTATTTTAATTCAAGATTGGGACTTAAGGTTTTCTAAGCATTTTTGTACATTCTTTAACAAGTTTTGCAAACGGTCGTTATACGCCATCCGGGCGTAAAACTCCCTATTTTCGCCATCCATGACGAAAATTTGCAAGGTGGTTAAAAAATGCCAAGAAAACCTAAAAGTCCTGCATAAAAGAATTAAAATAATCCAATGCAAATGCCAGTAGTACTACATAATGCAATTACTATGAGTTTATACATGTTTTATGTATAACATAGAAATATTTTACATACTAAACTAAGGATGCATATTATTGAAAATATGTATGGAGAAAAAATATGAAAAGAAAAACAGCAATTATAACCGGAGCATCCCGTGGGATAGGAAAGGCATGCGCACAGGTTCTTGCAGAACAGGGTTATGACCTGGTTTTGACCTGCAATAAAAATGTTGAAATGCTTAATAATCTTTCAAATGAGCTCAAGGATAAATATCACATTCAGGTTTTGAACATCTGTGGAGACATTTCGGATTATAGTTTTGTGGAGTCTATGTTTGAAAAGATTGCTGATTTCACTGAAACTATTGATGTGCTTATAAATAATGCGGGTATTGCCCACATGGGTCTTCTTTCTGACATGAGTATTGATGAATGGAACAGGATAATTAATACAAACCTCACATCGGTTTTCGCCTGCTCTAAACTTGCCATACCGCGCATGTTAAAAAACGGTGGCGGAAAAATTATTAATATTTCCTCAATTTGGGGGCTTTACGGTGCATCTTACGAAGTTGCTTATTCTGCTACAAAGGGTGGTATCGACTCACTTACAAGAGCACTGGGAAAGGAGCTGGCTCCTTCTAATATTCAAGCAAATGTTATTGCCTGCGGTGTCATCGACACGGATATGAATTCCGTTGTGGATGAAGAGTCCATGAACGAAATCAAGGAAGACATACCGGCAGGTCGACTCGGAACTCCTGAGGAAGTTGCTAAGATGGCATTGCAGTTGATTGAATCGCCTTCGTATCTTACAGGTCAGATAATTCAATTTGACGGGGGATATATTTAATCCGCTTCTCCCTCCACATATGTTTACACGAAATCAAAATGTCTTGTATCTGCAATCAGATTGCTATCTTTTTTTGATTATTTA
>JAILLZ010000231.1 GCA_024692885.1 Lachnospiraceae bacterium
TGAAGCTTTGGAAGATGAGAAGTTTATAAACACACTTGAGTTTGTCGAGCTCAATTCCTGCAATGCCGGTTGCGTCGGCGGTGTTTTCACCATCGAAAACGGCTACTTTGCAAAAGCAAAGAACAAGATACTTGCAAGAAACTCCGAAGGCATCGGAAAGAAATATGCTCTCAGTGATGAGGAAATCCAAAAGATATTTGCAGACTATGACAACTTCGCATGGACCAAGCCGGTAACTTACGAACCGGTATTCCGACTTGGTAGCAACATGATGGAAAGCATGCAAAAAATGAACGAGATAGAGGAAATAATGGAAAAGCTTCCGGGTCTCGATTGCGGTTCCTGCGGTGCTCCTACCTGTCGTGCTCTGGCTGAGGATATCGTTATGAACGCCGACGGTGCCAAGCTTGATGATTGTATCCACGTGAGAGAACGAATCATCGAAGAGAATGATGCAATTAAAGAATTTTAAGTACGGAAGAGGGTTTTGGAAATGAACGTTAAAGATCTTGCTGAAAAATGTAATTTCAAAGTATTAAACATGGGGGATGAAAATACTGAGGTGACTCAGCCGTACTGCTGCGATCTTTTGAGCATCGCAATGGGCAATGCCCCTGCAGGCTCGGCTTGGTGCACTGTAATGTCTAACAGAAACACCCTTGCGGTCACCACATTAACTGATGCAGCATGCATTATTCTTTGCTGCGATGTGGCTGTTGAGGATTCTCTCGTGGAGAAGGCTGCCGAGGAAGGAATATCTCTTTTTTCAACGGAAGAACCTATTTTTGACGCAGCGCTAAAGATTCACACCTGCCTTAATTCATAGTTTAATGTTGTACATGTATTGTCACAACACGCAAGAAAGGATGCTTTAGCACCATGAAGCCGCTATCTTACGATCTTCATATTCATTCATGTCTGTCGCCTTGCGGCGACGATGAAATGACGCCGGCAAACATAGTCGGGATGGCTAAAATACTGGGGCTTGATGTCGTCGCTCTGACAGATCATAACACTTCAAAAAACTGTCCTGCCTTTAAGGCCGCTGCCGAAGAATACGGCATTACCCCCCTCTTTGGAATGGAACTTACCACCTCTGAGGAGGTTCATGTTTTATGCCTTTTTGACACGCTTGAAAAGGCTCTTGCCTTTGACGAATACGTTTTTCCTCGTATTCCCGATATTCCGAACAATCCGGAATTCTTCGGGAATCAGATAATCTACAATGCAGAGGATGAAATATGCGGACACATCGATAAACTCCTTATTTCCGCCACGGATATTTCATTTGACGATTCGTATGACCTAGTGGATGGCTTCGGCGGAATAATGATTCCGGCGCATATAAATATGGCTACCACCAGTCTTCTTGGTAACCTTGGTTTCATTCCTTTTGATTCAAAATTCAAAACTGTCGAAATTCGGGAGAAGGATAACAGAGAAGAACTCATAAACAAGTATCCCTATCTTTCGGATTGCAGATTTATCACTGATTCGGATGCACATGCACTTCACATCATTCAGGAGCCAACACACTTTATGCATCCCAAATCTTCCAATACATCAGACATAATTGAGTATTTAAAAAACCGGTAAAATGCTTTTATCGCATCTTACCGGTTTTACTTTTTCTCTTATTGTTTTGTCTTAGTTTTCTCTAACCATCTTGTCATCCGGCAGCCATCTCTCTATGACATGGACTATCTCTTCTATCTTGATAGGCTTCTGGATATAATCATCCATTCCTGCCGCAAGAAGGTTTTCTCTTGCCTTTTCTTCCGAATCGGCTGTGAGAGCTATAACAGGAAGCATAGCATATGCTCCGTCATCAATCTCTCTAATGAGCTTAGTAGCCTCCACACCGTCCATTACCGGCATGAAAATATCCATGAGAATCATGTCGTAACTTCCGGATGTTATCATCTGAACGGCTTCTTTTCCGTTTTCTGCGGTATCTATTCTCATTCCCAACGGTTTAAGCAATGCTGTGGTGACAACACGGTTTACCTTATTGTCCTCAACAAGCAATACTCTTGCCTCCGGTGCTCTGAAGTTGAATGAATCCGTCCAATGACGTCTCGACTTCTCGTTGCCGTCCTCAATATCATTGTTCTCAAAGAAACCTATGCCTTCAGAAGTGTCAACTCCCTGCCAGATAGTAAAGTAGAAATCGCTTCCCTCGCCGTACATGCTGTTCATTCCCATTTCGCCGCCCATGACACGCACAAGCTGCTTAGCAACGGACAATCCCAGACCATGACCATGCTCGTCCACTATTTCATTGTCAACTTTTGCAAAGAGATCAAAAATTCTTTCCTGATCTTCCGGCTTGATTCCGCAACCGGTATCTTTTACGCCAAATCTAAGTAATACTTTTCCGTAAGCAAACTCTGCCACACGTAAGGAGATGGTTATCTCACCTTTCTCGGTGTGCTGGATGGCATTGTTCATAAGGTTTACTATGATTTGTTTTACTCTGGACAAATCACCTTCCAGGTTCTTAGGAACAGAAGGATCTATGTCGAATTTCAGTGCCACCTTGGTGTCTGAAAGCCTTGTGAAGAACATTCCTCTCAAATCCTGAAGAAGTGCTTTCACTGAATAAACGGAATTGTTTGCCTCATATTTACCGTTTTCAATTCTTGCATAATCAACAAGCTCATTGACAAATCCTATTAACGAATTTCCGCTCTTTCTGATGTCGAGAAGATAATTCTCGGTCTCCTCATCCACAGACTTTCTCATCATGAGCTCTGCAATTCCAAGGATTGAGTTCATCGGTGTTCTGATTTCCTGCGCTACATCCGTCAGAAACTTCTGTTTCTGGCTTACCGCATCCTCAGCTGTTCTCTTATATTTGTCGATGTCTTTTTCATCGTTTATTTCTCTTGTGATATCGCGAAGGACATACATTGTTCCTCTGTATACATCCTTCTGATAAATATTCTGTTCATCCATCTCGAAGAACAGCTCATCTCTTACAACCGGTTCTTCTTTTGCGTAGTCCGCTATAAGAGTTTCAGCGGCCTGCTTTTGATTTATAACTATTTCCGGATAAATTCTTGTTGCTGTATCATTATAGTAAACAATATCATTCTTTGAATTGATAACCACATATCCATCGGTGAGATGATCGAGTATCTGGCTCTTTGCAAGCTCTGAAGCATCCATGAGGTTGTATCTCCACAATGCATTCAGCATAAAGAGTGAACCTATGGCAAAGCCGAGTGAAGTAGTGTCATATCCTTGAGTCACTCCAAGCATGTATACTATAAGTCCAAGAAGTGCACATATTGCAACCATCATAAGATTCAGCATCTGCTTTTTTTCAATGGCAGTCTGAACCTGTCTGAATCTTCCCGAAGATATCTTTGCAAGATGAATAAAATATGCAAAGCACATAACCACAAACACATAATAGAAGAATCCATGTGTATATACGTTATGCGGCCAAAGTCCATCCGTAGTAAACTCAATATTTGTATAGTACAAATGATGATACTCGGTAGTAAGGACAAGCAACCATATGAATACATGGAACACTCCCAGGATAGCCGCCATATAAGTCTCAATCTTTCCGCGAATGAAACTGTAAGTAAACATCGCCATCGCAAATGGGATCATGGTCTTTCCAAGATATGAAATCTGTGTTCCTATAAGAGACATCTCCGGTCCTCGGGAAACCATCTCAAGCAGGTATCCCAAGTTGTTCACTATAGTAGCTATACAGAACAAAAACAGATACCCATGCATCTTCTGGTTCCAATTGGCAAACACGTAAAACGCTTCTCCAAAAAGGACTATGATACTAACAATCTGTACTCCAATTAAAAAATCAGCCAACTCTACTCTCCACCCTCAAATAAATTATCCCTAGTGATATTGTTAAGCCATTTTCTGCTTCTGTATCTTCTGATAACCCATGGCCATTTCACGAATTCATCGGTACAAAGCAGGAAATAAACAACCATCGGTGGCGCCTTAAATACAAACGCTGCCAAAAAGCCCAAAGGCACCGAATAGCACCACATATCTATTGTATCACAAATCATACCAAACTTGGTATCCCCTCCTGCACGAAAAACTCCGGCAATTAATGTGGTATTTACTGCCTGCCCCATAATATAGTACACATTTATCAAAAGCATGAACCTTAAATACCCCATTGCTGTCTCTGAAAGTGACACCATATGCAGTACAAAAGGAGAAGCTGCTGCAACCACAATTCCGCCAAGTATACCTGCGCCAATGGTTGCTATAACCAGCGTGTGTCCCGCTTTTTTTGCCTTCTCCATATCGCCCTCGCCGATAATGTTTCCAAGCATTATTCCTCCGGCACTGGCTATTCCGAAGCAGAATGTGGTTGCTGCGTTTCTGACAACGACAACGATGGAATTTGCCGCAACCATATCACTACTCATATGTCCCATGATAACCGAATACATCGAAAATGCCAAACCCCAGGATACATCATTTATCATAGCAGGTATTGCAAGGTTTAGAAAATCCCCAAACAAAACCTTGTTTGACTCAAATATTTCTTTTATAACTATCTTTACGTCCTTACTGTTTACGGATACTATCACGCATGCCAAAAGCTCAATCAGCCTCGACAAAGCGGTGGCAAGTCCAACTCCCGCTGCGCCAAGCTTCGGTGCACCGAAGAGTCCGAAAATGAATACCGCATTCAAAACTATATTTAACGAAAAAGCTAATATGTTTAAAAACATACTGATTCTTACTCGATCAACGCTTCTTAAAACCGAAACATACACTTCAATGACTGCCCAGCTGATATAAGCGATTCCCATCCATCTGAGGTATGAAGCTCCTATCTCTATAAGTTCCGCATCCGTGGTGAACGCACTCATCATTAATTCAGGTACAAAGAAAGCCGCCAAAGCAAAAATAATTCCGCTCAATAGTGAAAATCTAAGCGCTATTCCCTCTACAGCGTGTATTGCCCTAAAATCCTTTTTTCCGAAATACTGCGCACACAAAAGTGTGGCACCTGTTCCGATTCCGTAATAAAACATGAAAAGAACAGACGCGTAATTTGCAGCCAGAGAAACCGCAGAAATAGATGACTGGCCGACAAAATTCAGCATGATTACATCGGCTGAAGATACAGCCGCACTCAACAGATTCTGTATGATAATAGGAAGCCCCAGCGTAAAGAGCTGTCCGTATAATTCTTTATTCTCGCTTTTAATTCTTGTCATAATAATCTCCTATTTTGAAATACAGCGTAATTATAACAAATCATGGTAGCGCATTATAGTACAATTCATATCAAAAATAGTACATTTCTTCATTTTTTTATTTCTTCGATATATGATATAACGGCCGCGATGCGACCGTTATCAAATACTTCTTCATTTTTTATTTCTTTGATATATGATATACTCGAAAATGATTTTTTATAGGGAAAGGATAATGACATGTCAGAATACTTGGATTTGTTTTTGACTTTCGCAAGAGTCGGTGGCCTCACCTTCGGTGGCGGTTACGCCATGCTTCCGATTCTGGAGCGTGAAATTTGTACAAATAAAAACTGGGCAAAACCTGAGGAACTCATGGACTACTACGCAATAGGCCAGTGTACTCCGGGAATTATAGCCGTGAACCTTGCTACCTTTATAGGGAAACAGAAAAAAGGAATTCTTGGTGGAATAATCGCAACAATAGGAGTGGTTTTCCCATCACTCGTGATAATCACTTTGATTGCAGCGCTTATCAGCAATTTTTCAGATCTTCTTTGGGTTAAAAACGCTTTTGCCGGCATTAGGATCTGCGTTTGCGTGCTGATTTTCAACTCAGTTATAAAACTGTTTAAAAACTCCGTGAAGGATGTTTTCACCTTTATTATATTTTTGGCAGTAGCTTTGGGGTCGGTGTTCCTAGATATCTCTCCGATAATTTACATCATTGTCGCAGGTATCCTCGGAGCCGTGATTAAAAGCTTGTCCGTAGGAAGCCAAATAGAAAAGGAGGAAAAATAAATGCTTTTTTTGAAACTCTTTTTCGAATTCTTTAAAACCGGACTTTTCAGTATCGGAGGTGGCCTCGCAACAGTTCCTTTTTTACAGGATATTTCCGCAAAGACAGGCTGGTTTTCATTCCATGACCTTGCCGACATGATAGCTGTTGCGGAAAGCACACCGGGACCGTTGGGTGTAAACATGGCAACCTACGTCGGTTACACTACCGGTCTTTCACAATATGGACTTGCCGGAGGAATCCTTGGAGCCGCAATAGCAACTTTAGGACTTGTCGTACCCTCAATAATAGTCATTCTAATAATTGCGTTCTTCCTTTCAAAATTTAAGGATAACAAATATGTGAAAGCTGTTTTTTATGGGCTTCGCCCTGCATCTGTCGGATTGATATCAGCCGCAGGAATCGGAATTGTACTTATCGCATTCTTCAATGCAAAAAACATTTACAGCTTGGCAAACGGCATAAATTTTAAAGTTGAGCACTTCATCCTCGCTGCAGTGATTCTCATTGCCAGCAGATGGATACCTAAGGTGAAGGATTTGCATCCTATTTGCTTTATATTGTTTGCGGCAGTCGTTGGTGTAGTCTTCAATTTTGCAGCATAAAAAAAGCGTAGCAAATAACTGCTACGCTTTTTCTATCCTATTCTCTTTTATGCTTCAGGATTTTTCTCTGATGTCGGCTCAGCCGGTGCAGCGTCTTCTTTCTCCAACCTGAATCTGCTTACAACAGATGTAAGGTTATCTGAAATATCCTGCTGCTGGTCTGACATTTCGTTTACATCGGAAACAATATCCGAAACGTCTTCCATGGATGTCATGATGCTTGCACTTGCATCAGCCGTATTCTGTGTAGACTGTGCAATGTTCTGAATAGCTTCGGTAATCTCAGACATAATGTTCTGGATGTTAGAAGACATATCGGAAATCTTGGAAGATATATCTTTGAAGCTTTCTGCATCTTTTCCATACTGATCAGCTGTACTTACGAATCTCTCGTAATCAGGTGAAACTGTATTTGTGACGAATCCAAGAAGTGTATTTGCATTGTCTGCAAGTCCTTCGAATGCATTCTGTACATCTTCGATAGTCTGCTGGATGCTTGAAACTGCTGTTGCAGTGTCGCCTGCAAGTTTTCCAATCTCAGATGCAACAACCGCAAATCCTTTACCCTGCTCACCTGCTCTGGCTGCCTCGATTGAAGCATTGAGTGAAAGCAATGTAATCTGTTCTGCGATATCGGAAATAATCTTTGCCATCTCTCCGATGTTTTCAACGACCTTAGCCTGCTCGATACTTTCGGAAAGTTTCTTCTCGTATTCTTTTGTGAGTTCTCCTGCCTTAATTGAAGATTCCTTAGCATTCTTCTCAATCTCTGCTGCTCTTTCAAGAATCTCCTGAGCCATCTTAAGGCTGTCCCCTGCCTCATCAGCAAGTACATCAGTAGAATCGTTAACCTGTTCAACAGAAGCTGTAAGCTCCTCTGTTGCTGCAGATGAATTCATCATGTCTGAGTTTACACCGGTCATAAGGCTCTCGATGTTATCAAATTCGCTCTTAAGATTTGATGCAGACTCTTTAAGTCTTCCACTGGATACGTTAATCTCTCCGGAATGCTGTGAAATATTTGAAATAACCTCACGGTTGCTGTCAAACATTTCGTTGAGGGAATTACTCATTCTTGCAAGCTCATCCTCACCTTTAACCTTAAGTGAATTGATGGTGAAGTTTCCTTCTGCAAGCTCGCCTGCGAACTTCTGTACTCTCACGATACCCTTCGTGATGGAGTTAATCTGAAGGATAATTATTATAGCTGCGATTATTACTGAAACAACTGCTACTGCTATAAGCACGAATGAAAGCTTTTTAACAGGTGCTTCAATCTCAGTCTTTGGCATTCTAATTGCCAATTTCCAATTTACACCGTCAATTGTTGAGTAGTATGCAACATATGTTGCTCCGCCTGCAACCATACTGGACTCTCCGTCCTCATTTGCAAGCATTGCTTCTCCAAAAGCTGCAACCGTAGCATTTTCATCCTCGGTAATCTTTGCTCCATTTTCAACCTTTTCAGCTTCAACACCACCAAGGTATACACCGGTTGAATCAACTAGGCATGCACTTCCGCCTTCTCCTACTTTTACGGCATCAATAGTCTCTTTTATATTTGTGAGGGCCATATCAACTGTCACGCAACCGATATAAGTGCCGTCCACAATTATTGGTGCTGAACATGATGACATTACAAGTCCTGATGTAGGGTCATAATATGGATTAGTAATTACAGCTTCAGTTGAATTTACTGCGTTTGTGTAATACTCCTGATTGAAGTAATCGTATTCGGCATTGCTGTAATCCCATGTAGTTACTATTTCGGAACCATCCTTGTAAACGTATGGTCCGTAATACTGCTCATTTGCATCGTAAACATACGGTTCAAACCACAAACCACTTCCCAATACCATGTCATTGGTATTGATAAGATCTGTAAGAGCCTTCTCATAGTAGTCCCACTCAACAACTGTGTACGTATTTCCTACTACCTTTGAAATACAGGTTGCCAAATCACTAACCTTTGCGAGCTCTTCATCGATGCACTCCTCCTGATAGTTCAACTCGGAGTTCATCTTCTGTCCCACTTCGTCGTAGATGGCATTGCTACTTCTCTTAACGGCTATAGCTGTAATAATAACCATTGCAATAACCATGATTGGGACGATGATGCATACCATCCT
>JAILLZ010000235.1 GCA_024692885.1 Lachnospiraceae bacterium
TTTTGAATGATAATTGCGAACAGAAATAATTCGCTTGTCGAGCTATATTATACAGTATTTTCTGATTTAATCACACAGGAGTTTTTTATGCCGGGTTTCGACACACATTACATTTTCGGAAAAGAATCATATAAAAAAATCGATTCAAAATACATTAGACGTATCATAAGAAATAACCATACCGTATATGGGCTCGGACTTCAAGGACCGGATATATTCTTTTACGATCTCATAGGTCATTTGAAAAGAGATCTTGATTTGGGTGACCTAGCCCACGATCACAGAGTTTCGGACTTTCTTTTTTATTTGAGGGATGCTGTGAAAATCTTCCCTGAAGAATCGGATAAAGAAATTGCTGAAGTCTATTTCCTTGGTTTTTTAGGCCATCACACTCTGGATTCAACAGCCCATCCTTATATCTACGCCGTAACGGATTATGATCCTTATGTAAAACAAAAGGGATATTTTGACAAGCATTTGAAGCTTGAAACCGACATCAACACCGTAATGCTGAAGAAATACAAAGGACTCAATCCGTCTCAGTTCAGACAGCTTCGTACAATTGAGCTTGATAAAGATCAGCTTGAGATCGTTGCAACTCAGCTTCTTTACGCATACAACAATACATGGCCCGAGCTTGGCATAAAAAAAGAAAGAATAGTTCGTGCCATTCTTTCTTTTCAGTTTAATGTTGGTTTGCTGCATGATCCACGCGGTGAAAAGAAACGTTTCCTTGCCACCTTGGAACAATTTGTTCCCGGTCATATGCTTTTCTCGGGAATCATTGCAAGGAACAGGTTTATTTACAATGAGGATCCATGTAACCTCAGACACCTTTCATGGTCAAGCCCGTGGGAACCTGAAATCGTACGCAACGAAAGCTTCATAAATCTTTTCAATAAAGCCGAAAGGAAATATCTCAAACTGATATCCCTTTCATCCAAACTCTTTCTTTCCCCATCCGACTTGGCCGATGAGGAAAAAGAAAACGCCGAGCTTGCTTTATTTGATGCGATTGGAAATGTTTCTTATCTTTCCGGATTAGACTCCTATGAATGATTTAATCTGATCATAAACTATATTCATGAGGCTTATTCTTGCTTCCACACTTGCCCATGCAATGTGCGGAGTGATTATAAGCCTTGTGCTGTCTTTGAAATTCTTTAATGCGTTGTCCTCCGTCATTGGCTCCACCGAAAGAACATCGAGTCCCGCTCCATAGATTTCGTTATTTACAAGAGCATCATACAATGCCTGCTCATCTATAATCGGACCTCTTCCCACATTTATGAGAATTGCAGATTTTTTCATCTTTTTAAATGCGTCTGCATTCATAAGGCCTTCCGTATTTTCATTTAATGGCGCATGTATTGAAACTATATCGGATTCTTTTAAGAGCTCGTCGAACTCCACACGCTTATATCCAGGTCTGTCATTCTTTCCCGATGTGGAGTAATAGCTCACATCACATCCAAAGCTCTTAGCCACATCGTACACTCTCTGTCCTATGGCACCTAATCCGATGATTCCCCATTTCATACCTGCAAGCTGATGGAAATAGCTTTCAAAATGAGTAAACAATGTATCGTTTACGTATTTTTCCTCTTTTACGTATTTGTCATAGTAGCTAAGTCTCTCAAGGAGATAAAACATCATGGCAAAGGTGTGCTGGGTTACAGTCTCTGTTGAGTATCCCGCAACATTTCTCCATTCAATGTTTTTCTCTGCGAGAAAATCTTTATCAAGGTTATTTGTTCCGGTCGCTGTAACACACACAAGCTTAAGATTCTTCGCATCTTTGAGTGTCTCTCTGTCCATGCGACACTTGTTTGTGATGATCACATCAGCATCCGCTGTTCTTTCAGGGATTTCCTCAGGTGATGTGTAATCAAATAATGTGAGTTTTCCCAACTCATTAAATCTGTTTAAATCTATATCTGAACCAACCGACTTCGCATCCAAAAATACTATATTCACGTTTTTATTACTCCTCTTTTGTAACATAGGCTGTTACGCCCTTTATTTCCTCTATGCGGACCATACCATCCACATCAATCACGGAATCATCCTTGCTTCTGGCCATCCATTCCTGACCACCTGCAACGATTCGTCCGCTCTCCATTCTGTTATCGATTTTCTCGATAACTCTGGCGCTCTTGCCGATAG
>JAILLZ010000237.1 GCA_024692885.1 Lachnospiraceae bacterium
TTTTGAATGATAATTGCGAACAGAAATAATTCGCTTGTCGAGCTATATTATACAGTATTTCGGGCTAAGGAACATGGAAAAGATTGTTTAAAAAATAACTTAAAAAAAAGGGTTTTATTATGTAAAAAAACGATTATGATATAGGTAAAAATGATTAGATAAACGGAGAATAGCATTGGATCAGGAAAAGATAAAAACAGCCGTTAAAATGATGCTTGAAGCAATCGGCGAGGACCCGGAAAGAGAAGGCCTTACAGAAACACCTGACAGAATTGCCAGAATGTGTGAGGAAATCTTTGGTGGGATGAACCGTGAGCCAAAAGATATATTGAGCAAAAGATTCAAACCACAGTCGGGAACTCATGGAGGAATGGTGCTTGTAAAAGATATTCCATTCTATTCCATGTGCGAACATCATATGCTCCCATTCTACGGGGTGGCGCATGTAGCATATATTCCGGACGGAGAGGTTGTGGGACTTAGTAAAATTGCGCGACTTGTCGAGCTTTATGCCAGACGCCTCCAACTTCAGGAACAGCTGACAGCTCAGATAGCCGATGCCCTCATGAAAGAACTCTCACCTAAAGGTGTTATGGTAATGCTTGAGGGAGAGCATATGTGCATGAGCATGAGAGGGATAAACAAGCCGGGAAGCACAACGGTTTCCACAGCGGTACGCGGAGTTTTCGGAAGCGACGAAACACTGGCTGAACATTTTTATACACAGGTGAGAAAATAGTGATTATTGGGGATAAAGACTTCAACTTAGACGGACATACATATGTAATGGGGATTCTCAATGTGACACCGGATTCCTTTTCTGACGGCGGACGCTGGAATGATGTGGACAAAGCTCTGTTTAAGGCAGAGGAAATGATAAAGGATGGAGCAGCCATCATCGATGTGGGCGGAGAGTCCACAAGACCGGGGTATGAAAAAATCTCCGATGAAGAGGAGATAGAAAGAACCGTGCCTGTCATTGCCGCAATCAAAGAGAGATTTGATACGGTGGTGTCCGTTGACACATATAAAAGTGCTGTGGCAGCGGCTTGCGCAGATGCGGGAGTAGATTTGATAAACGATATCTGGGGCCTCAAATATGATGGCACGATGGCGAAGGTCATAGCGGAAAAGAACCTTGCGTGCTGTTTGATGCACAATCGAAAACAACCGGAATATGATTCATACGTAAAAGGCGTGATAAATGATTTGAAAGAATCGGTAGATTTGGCATTAGACGCAGGTATTCATAAAGAAAGAATAATACTTGATCCGGGAGTTGGCTTTGCCAAGACTCCGGAGCAAAATTTGGAAATAATGGCTCACAGCGAAGCCTTGAAAGTGTTGGGATTTCCGATTCTGTTGGGAACATCAAGGAAATCTGTTATAGGATATGTTTTGGATACACCTGTTAACGAAAGACTTGAAGGGACACTCGCAACGACAGTCATGGCTGTAATGCAGGGGTATGCATTTGTCAGAGTTCATGATGTGAAAGAAAATGTAAGAGCCATAAAAATGACAGAAGCAGTATTGAAGTACAACAAGTGATTGATGAGAGCAACTTAGCAGGAGGAACATCAGATGGACATGATAAAGATTGAGGGGATAGAAGTATTTGCAAATCACGGAGTTTTCCCGGAAGAAAACAAATTGGGACAGAAGTTTGTGTTATCACTGGAACTCCACATGGATACAAGGATGGCCGGGCTTACAGATGAACTTGAGTATTCGGTTCATTACGGAAAAGTGGCTGAGTTCTCATCCGATTTTCTTCAGAAAAACACCTACAATCTTATAGAAGCAGCAGCAGAGCATCTTGCTCAGGCCATACTGTTGAAGTTTCAGATGGTAAGGGAAGTGCGCGTTCAGTTGTTCAAACCATGGGCACCTATTGGACTTCCTATGAAAAGTGTGTCGGTTGACATCACAAGAAAATGGCATATCGCATATATTTCCATAGGCTCAAACATCGGAAATAAAGAAAAATACTTGTATGAGGGTATAAAGGCAATAGATAAGCTTGATACATGTAAGGTTACCATGACTTCAAAATTCAGAGAGACAGAGCCTTATGGCAAGACAGATCAGGACAAGTTTTTGAACGGAGCGCTTGAGGTAGAGACATTGCTTTCGCCGGATGAACTTTTGGACAACCTCCATGATGTAGAGCAGAAGGCAGGAAGAAAGAGAAAAGAGCATTGGGGACCGAGAACACTGGATTTGGATATTCTCATGTATGATGACAAGATTATCCAGACACCGGATTTGGTAATCCCGCACATGGATATGTTGAACAGGAAATTTGTTCTTGAGCCGATGGCTGAGATAGCACCATACGTGGTACATCCATTGGAGAGAAAGAATATGCTACAGCTCAAGAAAAAGCTGGATAAAAAACTCAAATCGAAAGCGGAATAAATGACAAAACTGGAAGATTATTACAATAAATTCAACGAGGAGAAGCGTCTCGGAAGAAAGCATGGACAGGTGGAGTTTCGCGTAACCATGCATTACATAAAGGAGACAATAGAAAAACTCGGAAAAAAACCTGAGGATGTCAAGATACTTGACGTTGGCGCAGGAACCGGAAGATACAGCATAGCCCTTGCGGAAATGGGATATGATGTAACTGCTGTTGAACCCGTAAAACACAATCTTGGCAGACTAAAAGCAAAAGGGAGCAGTGTAAAAGCTTATCAGGGGAATGCATTGAAACTCAAACGATTTGAAGATGAGTCATTCGATCTCACTTTAATGTTTGGACCTATGTATCACCTTCTGACAGATGAGGAAAGATGCACCGCCATGAAAGAAGCCGACAGAGTCACCAGGAAGGGCGGCTACATAATGGTAGCCTACTGTATGAATGAATACGGCGTACTCATGTATGGTTTCAAGGAGAATCAGGTGCTTCAGTGTCTTGAGGACGGAAGGCTCACTTCCGATTTCCACTGTGAACCTATAGAAGAAGATTTGTATGCGTATTTGAGACCATCAGATATAGATACGTTAAATAAGGCAACCCATATGAATCGAGAAAAGATAGTGGCTGTTGATGGGGCGGCAAATTATATGCGATCTGTTTTAAATGCGATGAGCGATGAAGTGTTTGAAAAGTTTGTTGAGTATCAGCTTAGCATAGCCGAGAGAGAAGATTTGCTGGGCGCCTCGGCACATACGGTAGATATTCTGAAGAAGATTTAGGATTCTGACAATCAGAGAATAATAGCCATAGATGTGGTGATTAATAGAAGTATCGGAGAATCAAACGACAAATAATGTGAAAGGAAGTATTTGGGAATGAAAGAGTTTTATATAGACAGTGATGGAACAAGACTTCATGCGAAGCTTGAGAGACCGGAAGGCGCGGATAAAGGACCTTTATGTATACTGGTTCACGGATTCACCGGCCATATGGAAGAGGACCACATCATAGCCGTTAAGGATGCCATGATAGAAATGGGAGTATCAGTTCTTAGAGCAGAGATGTATGGTCACGGCAAAAGTGACGGAGAATTCAAAGATCATACCTTATACAAGTGGGTTACAAACGCCCTCTCAGTTGTAAGCTATGCAAAAACACTTGATTTTGTGACAGACCTATATTTTTGCGGACATTCTCAGGGAGGTCTCTTGACCATGCTTATCGGAGGAATGTGTGCCGATGACTTTAAGGCAATCATCCCACTGTCTCCTGCATGGATGATTCCTGAAATAGCAAGACAGGGAAATGTTGTTGGAATACCATTTGACCCGAAGCACATTCCTGAAAGACTTGTGTTTGACGAGGGCGGCATGACAGGAGAACTGAAAGGCGACTACATTCGCGTGGCTCAGACCATACATGTGGAAGATGAGATAGAAAGGTTTGAAAAGCCGGTTCTTATAATCCACGGAGACATGGATGAGGCTGTTCCATACAGCTACGCAACCAAAGCGGTGGATCTTTACAAAGATGCGAAGCTTGTAACCATTCATGGAGATGACCACTGTTATACAAGACATTTGGATGAAGTGGTTGAAGCAATAAAAGAGTTTTTTAAATAAACAATAAGACAAATAAAGGAGCTGCCAATAAAGGGCAGCTCCTTTAAGTATATCGTTTTTTAATTTACAAGCCTGATTAAAACGTACTGATTAATGATTAATCAACCTTCAAAATGAATTCAAGGATACGCTTTGCACATACATCCATCTGCTTTCTTGTGATGGCGCCTTTCTCAAGTGCCTCAAGAAGTCTTTCAGGATATCCGCATCCCATCTTTATGTCATTTCCTGCAGATGTTTCAAGGTAGTGCTCGCCGCAGGTCCACCAGTCAGTGGTTACCATTCCCTTGAAGCCCCACTCATCTCTCAAGATATCCTCAAGAAGTTCGCGACACTCTGAACATCTCTCACCGTTTACGAGGTTGTAGCTTGACATGATTGTCCATGGATCGGCTTCCTTAACGCAAATCTCAAATGCTTTGAGGTAAATCTCTCTTGCAGCTCTCTCGGAAACTCTTGAATCGCTGTTCTTACGGTTTGTTTCCTTATCGTTAAAAGCAAAATGTTTCATAGAAACACCGATATGGTTGCTCTGGATACCTCTAATCATTGCCGAAGCAAGCTTACCTGCAAGATATGGATCCTCTGAATAGTATTCAAAGTTTCTTCCGCAGAGAGGACTTCTGTGAATGTTGATGGCAGGAGTAAGCCAAACACCGATGTTGTTCTCCTTTACTTCGGCACTTCCTGCAGCACCGACAGCCTCAACGATTTCCGGATCCCACGTACATGCAAGAAGGGATGCGATAGGCCATGCAGTGGTAGTAACTCCAACTTCAGGCTGGATACGAAGACCTGCAGGACCATCAGCTGTGAGTACGTTTGGAATGCCATAGTCAGGCTGTCCACCGAAACCAAAGGTGTTTGATACACCGTTGTTAGGTGTTCCGCCGAGGAGGTATGCTACATCTTCATCAGAAAGCTGAGCAAGGAAGTCATCCAATAAAACTGTTCCTTCGTATACATCGATGAGCTTCTTGGTTGTTTCTGGTACACCCCAGAGTTTCTTTGAAACAATTGCTCTTCTTGAAGGAGAAAGTCCTTCTGTCTCTGAGGATGTCATATCGTTAAGAACATTGTTTCTGTCAAATGGTGCTTTCTTAGGGAGAGTTTCGAAGCTTCCGTCAGAAAGCATTCTCTTTTCGAGAGCTCTTGGAGCAAGCTTCTCAGAAAGCTGCTCAACTACGGTGTCTTTTTCTACATTAAATACATATTCAACCTGGAATGCATCGGCGGATGAGGTTCCGAGATAGAACTCATAATCGCCTGCTTCAAGTACATATGCGGATTTAGCGACCTTTCCGAGATCGTCGTAGCTTGCCATCTGGTTTTTAGGAATGGAAAGAACAAGTCTCTGGGTCTCGCCCGGTGCAAGAAGCTTGGTCTTTTTGAAGGCGCCCAAGACTCTCTTTGGTTTCCCGAGTTTTCCCTGCGGAGCACCATAGTAAGCCTGGATAACTTCTTTTCCTGCATAGTTTCCGATGTTTGTCACATCAACGTGGAAGATGATATCGTCATCACACTCGTCACACAAACAGACGGTATATTCAAAATCAGTATATGAAAGACCAAAACCAAACGGATAGTTAACTTTCTCATCAGCACCCGGGATGGTAAGGAAATAACGGTAACCCACATAGATGTCATCGGTGTAATCCACATGATCGAATGACTCGTGGAAATTATATGTTGAAGGATAATCGTCCAGTGACTTAGCATAAGTGTCATTGAGCTTACCGGAAGGATTTCCTAAACCGAAAAGAAGCTCTGCTGTCGCAAGACCACCTTCCATACCGCCCTGCCAAGCCATGAGAACGGACTGAATCTTATCGTTTTCCTTAAACCAGCATGAATCAACCATACCGCCGACATTCATGACAACGATGACTTTATCAAAGTTTTCGGTAACTGCCTTTACCATTGCGGTCTCAGCATTGGTAAGGTAAAAATCACCGCGCTCGAAAATAGATTTTGAAAGCTCAGCAAACTTAAGCTCATCAGGCCAGATGTTTTTGTTGTTTGGATCTATAACAGTATTTCTGTCCCAGCCTTCTCCTGAGAAACGGCTGATAGAAATGATTGCAGTGTCGGTGAAATTTGCAGCCTTTTTCAAAAGGTCTGAAGGAACTTCAGGCTCTCTGGTCATTCCCGGCTGAAGTCCGTCAGCATACTGCTTGTTTACATTGTCTCTGTAAAAGTCTGCAAGTTCCTCGAAAACAGAAACTCTGTCGCCGAGAAGTTTCATTCCATCGTAGATATTGTGGATATATGAAACGGTAACATCTCCGCTTCCGCCGCCGCCTTTTACATAATCAAAGGTACCTTTTCCAAAAAGAGCAACCTTTGTTCCCTTCTTTAAAGGAAGCACGTCGTTTTCGTTTTTTAAAAGAACCATACCTTCCTTCGCAGCATTCTTTGACAATTCGATATGCTTATCGGAAGCAGTGACTCTTCTTCCGTCCTCGCCGAGAGGAAGTCCCGGGAGATAATTGAATCGTGTCCATTTTTTCATTAATAAAACCCTCACTTTCACATTAGTGCAAATGCTTTTTCAAATACTTTGTAAGTTTAGCACAGAAAGAATTTCAAGTATTGTAATTATTTAACGGAAAATATAACAATCCTATTCTTATTTTTAGATATCTTTTTTTGTATATAAGAAAGCAAAATATATTATATTAGCGTTACTTATGAGAAACAAAAAAAGATAAACAAATTTAATAAATCTAATTGACAACACCTATCGTAATGTTATACTTTAGTCGCACAAGGTTTGTTAATAGGAAGTCGTGTGCATTTAATACTTTGTAAGTGTATGTGGCTTCTTTTTTAACTGGAAAAACTAGGAGGATTACAAATGAAAAAGAAAGTAGTTAGTCTTGTACTTGCACTCTCAATGGTATCTGCACTTGTTGCAGGATGCGGAAGCTCTTCCGCAAGCAGCTCATCTGACAGTGCCGATTCAGCATCAGATGCTTCTGCTTCAGCAGATATTGATGCTTCAAGCATCAAAGTCGGTGTTATCTATGTCGGAGATGAGAACGAAGGATATACAGCAGCACATATGGAAGGTATCGATGCCATGATGGAAGAGCTTGGGCTCAGCGATTCACAGGTAATCGAGAAAACAACTATTCCTGAGGATGAGTCATGCTACGATGCAGCAGTTGACCTTGCAGAGCAGGGATGCAACCTTATCTTCGGAACAAGCTTTGGTCATGAGTCTTATCTTATCCAGGCTGCAACAGAGTATCCAAATGTACAGTTCTTCCATGGAACAGGATATCAGGCTGCTTCATCAGGACTTGCAAACATGCATAACTATTTTACAAAGATATATGAAGCTCGTTACGTATCAGGTGTTGTTGCCGGATTAAAGATTAACGAGATGATCGAGAACGGAACAATCACAGAGGATCAGGCAAAGGTTGGATATGTTGGCGCATACCCATACGCAGAGGTTGTTTCAGGATACACATCATTCTTCCTTGGAGTAAGATCTGTTTGCCCTTCAGCTACAATGGAAGTTCAGTACACAAACAGCTGGGCTGATATGTCAGGCGAGAACGAAGTTGCAACAAAGCTTATCGAGGATGGATGCGTTCTTATCAGCCAGCATGCAGATACAACAGGTGCTCCTTCAGCTTGTGAAGCAGCAGGAGTTCCTTGCGTA